>CAYYUT010000032.1:3746-13980 GCA_964474935.1 uncultured Spirochaetales bacterium | reverse complement strand
GCGCGTAGGTGTCGTAGCTGTTGATCTCGAACTTGATGCCGTCTTCCTGGATCCACTTGCCGTCGGCAGCGACGTCGAGGCGAGCGTCCTGGTGGGGCACCTGCTTCAGGGTGACCAAGATCTTCACGGGGACCTCCGAAGACCGACTCGGACGCTGGGTCAGCTCCGAGGCTCGGGCCTGTGCACTCTGCATTCCTGTCGACGCAACGATGTCGTTCCGAAGTGTTGCCGTGTCGTCGCGCCGCTTCGCGTCACCGCGGACCGCCGAAGTGGCCGCTCGGGACGTCTCGTGCGAAGGCCGGCAGCCGGGACGCGGCTCCGGGCGATCGCAACGAGATCGAGCGCGACGAACGGGAACAGGCCGGAAGCCCGCAGGGCAGAGCGAACCCGCGGGCTCCAAGGCGGCGGGAGGCTACCTCGCAGGCGGTTCGCGCGCAACCAGCGCCTCTGCGAAAAACCGACCGGATTCAGGGCGTTAGCTGTCGGCTCGCGGTCTCGTCGGAAGCGCCGCGCGAGTCCCGGATCGCCTCGCTGCGCGGACATGACCCATGCAGGCCCCGCTGGGATACACTGCGGCCGTCTTCTCGAGCCACTCGGAGGAACCCCCCACGATGCCGTCCGCCATCTTCGCGCGTCTCGCACCTTCGCCTCAGCCCGGTCCGTCTCCCCGGCGACGGCGTGCCGTTTCGCGCACGGCGCTGGCCCTGGCCCTGCTCTGGATCGCGGTCCCCGCCGCAGCCGAGGACGATCGGCCGTCCGAGGTTCCGTACGACACGCCGGGGGCCATCCCGTCGCTCGACCCGAGCTATCAGATGCAGAGCCACGAGGTGGTCCTGATCACCGATCAGGAGCTCCGCCCGAAGACGGTGACGCTCGATCAGGGGCAGCTCGTGGCCTGGGTCAGCTATTCGCCCGTGGCCTCGGTGATCGTGTTCGAGCGCGAGGTGGCCCGGGACATGATCTGTCACAGCCTGGTGAACTTCTCGATCAAGGAAGACGAGCTCCGATCGAGCCCGATCCACGCGGGCGAGTTCGCGAGCTTCTGTCAGCTCAAGCCCGGCCGATACAACTACAAGGTCGTCCGCACGGACGCGGGCGACAACGCCACCGGTGGCGCGACGCCCCGTCGCCGACTCGAGGGCGTGATCGTCGTCGCGGACACCGCGGCGCAGTAACGCTCCGCCCGGAGCGCCACCCCGGCCGGATCGAGAGCATACGGCGGCGCGCTCGGCGTGGCGCCCTCGCGGGCGTCTGCACGCGCCCTTCCGTTCGCCGACGCCTCCGACCGCCGCCGGATTCCCGGGTCGGGCGTCAGTAGCCCATGAACTGCAGGAACTGCTCGAGCGTCGCGACCCGCAGGTAGGGATTCGTCCGCTTCTGCTCGCCGAGGGTGTCCGACGGCTCGGACGCATAGGCGTGACCCGGGAAGACCCGAGTCGCGTCGGGAAGCGCCTTCAGGACCTGGTTCAGGCTTCGGTACATCGCCTCGGGATCGCTCCCCGGAAGATCGACCCGGCCACAGCTTCCGAGGAAGAGCGTGTCGCCCGACACCAGGAAACCGGGGCCGCTCGTCGCCTCTTCGACCAGGAAACACTGCGAACCCGGCGTGTGACCGGGGGTGTGGAGCAGACGGATCGAGACCGGACCGAGGTCCAGACGGTCGCCGCCCCGGCGCCGAACGATGTCGGATTCCGACGCCCCGGTGATGCGCCGGAAGCCCTCCGCCTCGGCATCCTGAACATGAAGGGGCATCGGAGCGAGCTCGAGGAGTCGCGCGACGCCCTCGATCTCGAGTCCGAAGATCTGGCCGCCCACGTGATCGGGGTGGTAGTGGGTGAACAGTGCGCCGACGATCTTCATCCCGTCCGAGTCGGCGCGGACGAGCAGTCGCTCCACGTCCCAGGCCGGGTCCACCAGCACCGCCTCGCGCGTGCTGCGACTGCCGACGAGGTAGGCGAAGTTCGCCATGTCCCCGACGGGTGCCTGCTCGAAATAGAGCTCGGGCGGGGTGCTGTCGTCCACTCGCCCCCTCCCCGAGAGACGGGTCGGCGAGGGGTGGGTCGGGTCCGCGTCTGCCATCTCGTCTCCTGCCGCATCGACCGATCACCGGCTCGACACATCGACGGCTCGACGTGCCGTGTCGGAGGCAGACTAGCGTGCCGGGACGGGCTTCCCTGGATTCATTCCCCGACCACGCGGCCACCCTGGGCTTGCCTCGGACGGGGCGTCGAGCGCGGCCGATCTCGGGTGGGTGCCCTGGGGCCACCGGCCCGTCGCACCGTCCGCGGTGGCGCGGGCCGCGCCGAACTCCGGGGACGGGAAGCCCGTCCCCGGAGCCGGTGTGGCGCGGGGCGGAAGGCAATCCGGAGTGGAAGTCATGCAGAAAACCACCAGACCACCCGCCGACCCGTGGTCGAATCATCTTAGGTCACCACGTAACCCACTGTAAATACGCGCGTTTTCGTGTCCAAACCAATACACTGCAAATCACCGCAAACCGCCGCGATGGCCCTGTCCCGCCCGGTCCGCCGCGCCGGGCCCGGCGCGGCCGGTGCTCGCGCCGGGAGCGGTGCGGGCCCACCCTCCGACCCGCACCCATTGGACGCCGGCGAGCGCTGCTAGATTCGCAAAAACCGTGGAGTCCAGTTCCCATGCCCAGAGTCGAATCGCACCGAGCCGAGATCCACTACGTCGTCCACGATCCGTCCGTCGATGGTCTCGAAACGCTCGTCTGCATCATGGGCCTGGGCGCCGCGTCGAACTGGTGGTTCCGTCAGGTCGAGGGGCTCTGCGACCGCTACCGGATCGTGACCTTCGACAACCGCGGGGTCGGTGAGAGCGATCGTCCCCAAGGCCCTTACACGATGGCCCAGATGGTCGACGACACCCTGGCCGTGATGGACGCCACGGAGACGCCCAGGGCGCACGTCATGGGCATCTCGATGGGGGGGATGATCGCCCAGAACCTGGTGCTGACTCGGCCCGAGCGGGTCGCCCGACTGGTGCTCGCCTGCACGCATGCGGGTGGTCCGAACATCGAGCCGCCCGATGCGAAGGTGGTGAACGCGCTCACCGGCCGCGTCGGCAACCTGGGCGTGGCGGTCGAGGAGATGCTCGACCAGGTCGGATGGACCCTCTTCCCCGAAGACTTCCTGCGCGCGAACGGCCGCGAGCTCGCGGCCGCCATGTCGGCCCACGCTCCGCGGCCCCCCGAGCCGCACGGCTTCATTGGGCAGGTGATGGCGATCATGGGCCACAACACCCGTGAGCGTCTGCACGAGATCGAGCACGAGACCCTCGTGATCACGGGCGACGTGGACGTCCTGGTTCCGCCGGGCAACTCGAAGGTGCTCGCCGAGGGCCTGCCCAAGGCCCGACTCGAGGTGATGGAGGGCTGCGGGCACGGCCTGAACATGCAGTCGCCTGCCGACTTCAACCGGCGCGTGGATGCGTTCCTGGCGGGGCGGGCCTAGCGGGGGCGGAGCAACCGGCCAACCGGCCAACCGGCCGACCGGTGAACCGGCCAACTGGCCGATCGGCCTCTTCGGGGGCCACGCGTCTCGTCGGTGGTCTCGGTGGGACGACGGATCGCCGAACGCCCGACCCGCGACGGCCTCACGCTTCGGGCCCGTCGGCACCCGCCGCCCCTCGCCCCTCGCGGGGTCGGGGCGATCCGCGCAGCCGGCTAGACGCCGAGGACCTTCTGGAACCACCCTTCGAGGGTGGCGAGCACTTCCTGCTGCACGTCCTCTTCGGTTCGGGACGATTTCTTGGGCACCCGGAAGGTGTGGTCCGCCTCGTGCACGACGTGGAGCTGTGTCGGCGCTCCGACGCGAGCCAGGGTGCGCCGCAGCACATCGAGATCGGCGAAGCGGCTTCGGTCGCCCTGGACGAAGAGCATGGGCGTCACGATCCGGAAGAGCTGCTCGGCGCGCGTGTCGCCCGGCTTCCCGGCGGGATGCAACGGGAAGCCCAGACAGAATATCCCGTCGATCCGGAGTCGATCGGGTGCCACGTGCGTCGCGGCCCGCGCGCCGATTCCGCTGCCCCCGAGGAAGACATGCGCCGGGGCCGAGGTGGGGTCGTTCCCGAGGGTGGCCACCGCGGCCCGGAAGGTCTGGCGCAGTACGGGAACAGGGTCCGGCCGCTTCCGGCCCGCCTCGACGTAGGGGAAGTTGAAGCGAATCGTGAGGTACTTGCGCTCGGTGAGCTGGCGGTGCAGGGTCTCCATGAGCGGGTCGCCCGCCTTCCCCGAGAGTCCCGACCCGAGCACGACGCCCACCCGCTGGCCGCTCGGCCACCATTCGGGGATTCCGATGACGCCCGTCACCGCCTCGAGATCGTGGACCGGCTCGGGCAGGGGAATCTTGACTTCCTCGAAGCGTGCCGAGGGCTCGACGACCATTCTTCCCTCCGGGGAGGCCTTGTTATACCACAACCGACACGGCGGGGGCTCGAGTCTAGAAGCGAACCAGCCGAGAAGGTACGTTGAGGGCCCAACCCCTCGGGAGTCCAATGGAAAAGGTACTCATCACCGGAATCTCGGGCGGCCAGGGCCGTCTCCTGACACGCCGCCTCCTCGAGAACTACGAGGTCTGCGGGGTCGATCGGGTGGCCTGGGAAGGGCGGCCTCGCGGCGTGCGTGTCCACGTCGTCGACCTGCGCAAGAAAAAGTTCGAGGACGTGATCCGGACCGAGCTTCCGAACGCGATCGTCCACATGGGCTTCATCCGTCACTTCCGGAGCCGCGAACGGGTGCGCCACGACGTGAACGTCCGCGGCACCAAGCAGCTTCTCGACCACTGCACGAACTACGGAGTGCAGAAGCTGGTGGTCGTGTCGAGTGGCTACGTGTACGGCGCCTTCCCCGAGAACCCCTTCTACATGGACGAGGACCACCCGATCTCGGCCAGTCGTTCCTACCCCGAGATCCGCGATCTCGTCGAGGTGGACACGCTCGCGTCGGCGTTCATCTGGAGATATCCCCACATCCAGACCTGTGTGCTCCGTCCGGTGAACGTGCTCGGCTACTTCGTACACTCGATGATCGGCGAGTACCTGAGCCAGCGCCGCATCCCCACGATGATGGGCTTCGACCCGATGATGCAGTTCATCCACGAGGAAGATCTGTGCGAGGCCATCGCCCTGACCCTCGAATACGGCCTTCGCGGCGTGTTCAACGTGACGGGCCCCGGGCAGGTGCCGCTGCACACCGCGATCCGGGAGACCGGGGGCAATCCCTGGCCGTTACCCGAACCCCTGGTCCGGCCCCTCTTCCGGCGTCTGTTCGAGTGGGGGCTGTGGCCCTATCCGACGGGCGCGCTCGACTACCTGAAGTACCCGGTCACGCTCTCGGGGAGGCGTTTCGTCGAGGCCACGAATTTCCGCCCCGTCTTCGGCCTGGAAGAGATCTTCCACGGCATCCGTCACTAGGTGTCCGGGGCTGGGATGGAAGAGATCTCCGGCCGCGCGTGGCGTTCGTCGGGCAGGCGTCGTGAGCGAGGCTGGCTCGGCCCCCTGGCCGATCTCGCGGCCGGTCTCGCCCCGATCTCGCTCCGCGAGCTGCTGAGGGAGCTCGGCGACCGCGTGCGCAAGACGCCCACGGCCGTGAACGAGTACGGATTCGATCCGTTCGGCTTCGATCCCGCTTCGGCCAGCCGCTCGATCCCACCCTCGGCGCTGCTCTACCGCTACTACTTCCGCGCCGAGACCCACGGGATCGAGCAGCTGCCCCAGGGCCGGATGCTGCTGATCGCGAACCACGCGGGCCAGCTGCCCTTCGACGGGGCGATGCTCGGTGTCGCCATGCTCCTCGAGGCCAGCCCTCCGCGCATCGCCCGCGCCCTGGGCGAGTACTGGATCCCGAGTCTCCCCTGGTTCAACGTGCTGGCCGCGCGCAGCGGGGTGGTGGTCGGCACGCCCCAGAACGGCAAGGCGCTGCTCGAAGCCGGCGAGTGCGTGATGGTGTTCCCAGAGGGGGTGAGGGGCATCAACAAGCCGTACCGCCGGCGCTACCAGCTGCAGCGGTTCGGACTCGGCTTCATGCGGCTCGCGCTCGAGACCGATACGCCGATCGTGCCCGTGGCCATCATCGGATCGGAAGAGCAGCAGCCGGGCCTCGCGAACCTGGAGGGCCTGGGGCGGCTGCTCGGGATGCCGTCGTTCCCGATCACCCCCACCTTTCCCTGGCTCGGGCCTCTGGGCTTGCTTCCCATGCCGGTGAAGTACCACCTTCACTTCGGGGCTCCGATGCGATTCGACGGCGATCCGTCCGAAGAGGATGCGGAGGTCCAGAAGAAGGTGGACCTGGTGCGGCTGGCGATCGAGGAGATGTTCGAGCGGGGCCGACGTGAGCGGCGGGGGATCTTCACGTGAGGCGTGGCACGGTCGGGGTTGCGTGGGCAGTGCTGCTGGCTGCGCTCGCTTGTGCGGGTCGCGAGCCCGCGGCGCCGCGCGCCCCCGAGCCGGCCGAGCGCCCGGATCCGGCCCCGGCCGAGGTGCCTCGCGACGGTGCACTCCCGACGCTCGGCGGTCCGGCCCGTGGGCCGGCACAGCTCTTGTTCGTCTCGGTCTCGGGACTGGCGCCCCGCCACTACCGCGGCGCTTCGCCCGAAGACGCCGCGATGCCCGCACTCGCACGGCTGGCGCAGGCCGGTGTGTCCGCCCAGGGGGTCGATCCCGTCGCCCCGCCGCTCTCCTATCCGGCCCACACGACCTTCGTGACGGGCCGCACGCCCAGTGACCACGGGATCCCGAGCGATCTCCGGCTCGGGGCGCGGGGCGTGAGGATCGAGCCCTACTGGCACGCGAGCCACGAGAAGGTCGCGACCCTCTGGCAGCGCGCCGCCGAGCGTCGACTCCGGGTCGCGGGCATCGGCTGGCCCGGCACGGTCGGGGCGGCCATCGATCTGTTGCTGCCCGAGATCTATCCGGTTCGCCGGGGCGAGACCGGTCCCGCCCTGCTCGAGACGACGGCGACGCCCTGGCTCTTCGAGCTCGCGACGAAGTACGGCGGCGACGCTCCGGAGGCGAGCTTCGCCGGGCCGGCCCGCGACGCGCTGCGCACGCGCATCGCGTGCGACGTGCTGGCCTCGGAGACCCCGGCCGACTTCGTGATGCTCTCGCTCTCCCAGACGGCCCCGGTGCTGCTGGCGAACGGACCGCAGGGTCCCGAGGCGCGCGAGGCCTTCGCGCGCGTCGATGCCGAGCTCGAGTCGCTCTTCGATTGTCTCGACGACGCCGATCGACTGGCGTCGACCGCGATCGTGGTGACCGGCGACGCCGTCGCGCATCCGGTCCATACCCTGATCGAGCCGAACGTCGCGCTCGAGGACGCAGGGCTCGTGCTCGGCGCCCCCACCGGCGAGTCGGCGATCCATCGGTGGGACGCCTATGCGCGCTCGAACGGGGGCTCGGCCTTCGTGTATGCCAAGGGCGCCGACGAGGCGCTCCTTGCGCGCCGTGCCCTGCTCGAGCTCGCCGACGAGACGCTGGCCTTTCGGGTGGTGTCGGCGGAAGAGATGCTCGCCCTCGGGGCCGACCCCGAGGCCTGGTTCGGGTTGGCGGCGCTGCCCGGCTACGCCTTCGGGAACCGCGAGACCGGCCCCCTCGTGCATCCCTCCGAGGTCCGCGGCATCGCGGGATACCTGATCGACGCGGAGTCCAATCGCACGGGATTCGTGGCGTGGGGGCGAGGGCTGCGGAGTCGGATCGATGTCCCGCGGATGCGCCAGACGGACATCGCACCGACCCTGGCCCGGCTGCTCGGCGTCGAGCTCGAGGCTTCCGACGGGCGCGTCCTCGTCGGGATCCTGGCGCTCCCGAGCGACGGCAGCGTCGCGAGCGCTCCCCTCGGGCGATGATCCGGCTGCATCCGGCCCGCTGCATTGGCGGGCGGGTGCGAACGCGCTAACGACCCTTCGTGAGCACCCCTCCGCCCCACGACGAGCGCGGGAGCCGTGCTTCCGGGGCCTCGGGCCCCACCGGCTCCGACGACGCCCGCCACGATCGCGGGCCGCAGGGGGCCGGTCGGTCGCAGGGCCGCGGACCATCCGAGCGCTCGGGTGGCGGGACCCGGTCGGAACCCGACGACAAGCTCGTGATCGAGCTCAACCCCCAGGAGCAGCGCCTCTACGACCGCATCCGGGCGAGGCTCGTCCCGGCGCGCACACCGGAGGCAGGCGGCTCGGGGCTGCTCGACCTGCTCCTCTTCCTGCCCGACATGGTGGTGCTGTTGTGGCGACTCCTGCGCGACGAGCGTGTTCCCGTCGGCGCGAAGGCCATCGCGTTGCTCGGGCTGAGCTACGCGAGCCTGCCCATCGATCTGATCCCCGAGGTCGTGTTCGGTCCGATCGGTTTGATCGACGATCTGCTGATCGTGGGGACGGCGCTCTCGCGACTCGTGAACCATGTCCACCCGGATCTCGTGCGCTCGCACTGGCCGGGCCAGACCGATGCGCTCGAGGTGATCCACCGCACGACGGAATGGGCTCACGATCAGCTCGTCGGCCGTGTTCGTCGCTTCGTGCGGGGCTTTTTTCCTCTCGGGCGCGACTAGCAGCGCTGGCCCACCGGGTCGACTCCGGGTGCGTCGACGACCGCGGCTCGTCGGGTCTGGTCGCAGATCAGGAGACGGGGGTCGTCGTCGCCGACGGTCGGAACGCGTTCGCGGTGCAGGCCCATCTGCGGACCCGAGCAGGGGCGCGGCCTTCTCCGGACACCTGATCGGCGGCCTTCTCGTTCGGAAGTCTCGTCATCCGAAGAGAGGGAGCTGGTCGTGCGGGCCCGGCGTGAAGCCGGGATCGATTCGGCCGGTGGGCGGCGGGGCGGGGTCGGGCGACGGCAGGGAGGCGTTGGCCTCGGCGACGGGCTCGCCGACCGCGTCCGCGAGGGTCTCGGCCACCGGCGCCGGCCGCCCGACCGAGGCGGCCCCGGCCCGGCACCCGTCGACGTACTCGCACCAGCGACACAGCGGTCCGGTCCGCGCCTCGAAGGCCTGCTCGGACTCGATCCGACCGATCAGCTCGATGGTCTCGGCGCGCAGCTGTTCGAGCTGATCGCGGGTGCGCTGCGAGCGACGGATCTGGTTGCGCAACAGGTAGTGCCACACGAGTCGAATCTCGCCGTCGTGACCGAAGCGCTCGGCGACACCGATCTGGTAGAAGGCGAGCTGACGGTCGCGGTCGAGGACGGGCTTCGGCGGAACGCGTGCCCCGGTCTTGTAGTCGTGCACCTCGAGAGCGCCATCACGCGCGCGGACGATCCGGTCGACGAAGCCCTGGATCCGATAGCGACCCGCGTCGTCGAGCCGGAAGGCGATCCGCTCCTCGACCCCGACGGATTCCCCGTCGTCGAAGGGGTAGTGGCGTCGGTAGAAGTTCTCGAGGCAGCGCTCCCCTGCGCCCCGGTAGTGCTCGGGCGGGTTCTCGGCGCGCACGATCCGGATCCGGGCGGCGTCGTAGCGCTCGTCCCACCAGACGTGATAGCGCTTCAGCACGGCTGCCAACGACGGAATCTGGCCCCGATCCACGACCCCGAGGAGCTTCTCGATCACCGCGTGGACGAGCTTGCCCACGAAGGCCTCGACCGACTCGGTGTCGACCCGGATCCGCTCGACGTACCGGAAGTGGAACTGTTTGGGGCAGTTCTCGAAGCTCGAGAGGCGCGAGTGGCTGTAGACGGGGGGCACGGGCGACGAGTCTAATGACCCGTCCGGGCCCGGTAAAGGCGCTGAAGGGCTCGAACGCCGCGAATCCCACAGGTGCCGCGCCGGTTGCTACCCTTCCCCCGGTTCGCGCCCGCGCCCCGAAGCGGGCTCGAGTGCCCGGCAGGGTGCGTCGAGACCCGGTTCCCGCGCAGGGAGGATGCATGAGCAGTCGCAGCAACGAAGCCTTCGGGGCCAGCCTGCCCGAGCCCGAGCTATCGCCCGGCGACGTGATGCACCACGCCGTCGAGGCGCTCTCGCGGGACGGCGACGACGCCCTGGCGCGTGCCCGCGCAGGCGGGATCCCCGACCGCGAGGAGGTGATCGAGTGGTGCAGGCGGATCAAGAGCCTGCTCCTCCACCAGCGCGACCGCTTCGCGCTGCGCTCCGAGCTGCCGGCGCTGTCCGAGCGTCTCGCCAGGCTGATCGCGGTGGCCGGGAACGAAGGCGGTTCGTCCGTCGAAGCCGTTGTCGCGGCCTTCCTGGGCCGCCTCGCCCCGGTACGCGCGCTCCTGTGCGAAGACCTCGAGG
>CAYYUT010000032.1:3426-3736 GCA_964474935.1 uncultured Spirochaetales bacterium | reverse complement strand
GAGCCGTGCCAATGGAATCGCGCTCAATCGGCCTCCCGGGCCCCCCCCCCCCCGTTACCCGCCCTCTTGTGCTAATACCCCCTGGCGCCCCACGACGGCGACCCGGCGGCACGCAACCACTCCGAGATCCTGTTGGCCTATCCGTCGCTCCAGGCGGTCGCCATCTACCGGCTCGCTCACGAGCTCTACCGGCTGGGGGTGCGCCTGATACCGCGGGTGATGACCGAGTACGCGCACTCGAAGCACGGGATCGACATCCATCCGGGTGCCACCATCGAAATCGAAGGGACGATGACGGTGGGGGGCCTGA
>CAYYUT010000032.1:0-3416 GCA_964474935.1 uncultured Spirochaetales bacterium | reverse complement strand
CGGCGCTTCTTCATCGACCATGGCACCGGAGTCGTCGTCGGAGAGACCTGCGAGATCGGGAACTGCGTCAAGGTCTACCAGGGCGTGACGCTCGGCGCGCTCTCCTTGCCGCGCGACGAGAACGGCCAGATGATCCGGGGCCAGAAGCGTCACCCCACCATCGAGGACGCCGTCACGATCTACGCCGGCGCCACGATCCTCGGGGGCGGCACGGTGATCGGTCGCGGAAGCGTGGTGGGCGGGAACGTATGGCTGACCGAGAGCTGCCCGCCGTTCAGCCGGGTCCAGATCAAGCCGCCGGCCCAGCTGGTGCGCCAGGACGAGTCGGCGAGTGAGCAGGAGCGCGTGTGCGAGCTGCACTGGGACATCTAGGTCGGATGCGGGTCGTGGGCGTGGCTCTGCTGCTCCTCGTTCTCGCCGCGACGCCTTCGCGCGCCCAGGACGCCGCCGCCGTGGACCGCGAGCAGGAGAGCTGGTCGGCCGAGCTGGCGGGCGACGTGATGAGTCCCTTCTGTCCGGGCCGTACCCTGATCGATTGCCCGAGCGCCCAGGCGCGCGAGGTGGTGGACTGGATCGATGCCCAGGAGGCGGCCGGCCGATCGCGCGACGCGGTCGAGGAGGAGCTCTACGAGGCCTTCGGCGACGTGCTCCTCCAGGCGCCGAGGGCCGAGGGCTTCGGGCTCACCGCCTACGTGGTGCCGGTGGTGGCCTCGCTGGCCGGGGCGATCGCGCTCGTCGTCTTCCTGCGTCGTCAGGGTGGAGGCCCTCCGCCGCCCTCGGCTCCGCCGACCGCGTCGCCGGCGCCCGAGGACGCGGCGCTCGAGCGCGAGATCGACGACGAGCTCGGACTGGGGCGCGGCGCGTGAAGATCTACACGAAGCGTGGCGACGCCGGCCAGACCGATCTGTTCGGGGGTGGGCGCGTCGCCAAGGATCACGAGCGCGTGATGGCCTACGGCGCCGTCGACGAGCTGAACGCGAGCGTGGGGTCGGCGGCGGCCGAGAGCGGCCACGACGATCTGCGAAAGCTGTGTCACCGGATCCAGAGCACCCTGTTCGACGTGGGCGCCTACCTGGCCACCCCCGATGCGGCCCGTCGCGAGAAGGCAGGCATCCGGGCGCCCGACGCGGAGGAGGTGCTCGACCTCGAGAACGCGATCGACGCCCTCGAGGACGAGCTCGAGCCGCTCAGAACCTTCATCCTGCCGGGAGGAACCCGGGCCGCCGCAGCCTTTCACGTGGCCCGCACGGTCTGCCGCCGGGCCGAACGCGCGGTGGTCGCCCTGCATGCGGGCCATCCCGTGGGAGAGGAAGCCCTTCGCTACCTGAACCGGCTATCCGATCTGCTCTTCACGATCGCGCGGGTCGAGAACGCACGGTCCGGTGTCTCCGACATCCGCTGGGAGGGTCGGCGCGACTAGGCCGATCAAGCGGACCGGTGCATCGAGCCGGGTCCGGATCCAGGTTCCGATCGCCAGTCCCACGATCAACGACAGGCCGAGTGCCACCAGAATGATCCCGACGAGCCTACGCACGGCCCCAAGCTATCCGGCAAAGGGGCTCCGGGCCAGCTCTCGCCGGCGCCGCACGAGGACGCGATCCAGCCGGCTCCGGAGCGGGTCGCGGGCCCGCCCGCGCGGGGCGTCGCCGTCGGCAAGGACCAATCCCTCGAAGAAGCGCACGAGCCCGACGAGATCGGAGAGCCGGATCGTCTCGGCGGCGATCCGGCCGCGGTCACTCATGTTGTGGTAGTTACCGAGCGGCAGGCACATCGCCGCGCAGCGGTACCCGAAGAGCTGATAGGCCGTCGCCTCGCAGGTGCCTCCGTCCATCAGCTTGCGCTGCCACGCGAACTGCTTCCCGCTCGGCCCCGCCAGTCCGGCACCCACCCGCGCGATCCAGCGAGTGAGGCGGTCGTCGAAGAGACTGGTGCGGTCGCCCACCCGGAGGATCGGACCGGCGCCCTGGGGCGCCTCGGGGAGCGCCTTGCTCGCCTCGATCGCGATCACCCGCGAGGCCGCCGGAATGCGTCGTCCGTCGGCGACCGCGAGCGCGCCCACGAAGCCCACCTCTTCGGCACGGGTGAAGAGGCCACGGACGTCGACGCGCCGTCGTGGATCGATGCGGTCGATCACCTCGAGCAGGGCGAGGACCGCAGCCACCCCGGCGAGGTCGTCGGCGACCCGGGTCTCCAGCAGATCGGGGTCGCGTGGCGAGCGGCGGAATGCAGGCAGGTCCCACATCCCGAAGGCGTCGCGGGGAACCCGATCCTCGGCGACGAGCTCGACCCTCGGGTCGCCCCCGCTCCGGCCGGATCGTATCGACCGGACGCGCGCGCGAATCGTCCGTTCGCCGTGGAAGAAGCGGACCTTCGCGTCCGGGAAGTACTCGCGGTGCACACCGCCGAGGAAGCGCGCCTCCACCCGGAACCCGTCGCGCTGGGGAAGGGAGCGGAGGGCCCGGAAGCCCGGGTGGTCCATGTGCGCGTTCAGCACGAGGGGGCTGCGACCGGCCCGCACCCCGCGACGTACCAGATGGAGGTTGCCATCCGGGTCTTCCCGGAGTCGAAGCTGCGGATTCGCGGCCGCGAATTCACGAACCCAGGCGATGACGGCGCCCTCGCGGAAGGGCGCTGTCGGGCGCGACATCGTGAGCTCGGCGAGTGCGAGGACGCGGCGAGTGCTCACGGCCCGCGGGCTGCTGGACATCAGAGGGGCTTTCGCAGGGCGTCTTCGATTTCCAATGACAAGACCCGGATGACTTCGAACGCCGAGTCTGACTCTCGCACGCGGGTCCGCAAGGACGCCTCTCCACCGAGCCGCTCGACTCCGAAGCTCCCGTAGCGACGAACGAGCGCGTCGACGGCGAACGTCTCGCGGGCGTTCGCGCGCCGGTCCCGGCCGGCGCCGCTCGCGTCGAGGTGGGCCCGGTGCTCGTCGAGCACCGCGACGACGTCGTCGAGCCCGCGCCCGTCTCGGGCCGAGGCCAGCAGGATCGGACGTTGCCAGCCGTCGCTCGAGGCGGCGCTCAGCCCGAGGCCGGCGTCGAGTTCGCCCGCCGTACGCTCCGCCTCGGCCCCGATGTCGGCCTTGTTGACCACGAACACGTCGGGCAACTCGAGGATCCCGGCCTTCATGAACTGGAGCACGTCGCCGGCGCCGGGCTGGGCCACGAAGAGGAGGCTGTCGACGAGGCTCGCCACCTCGCCCTCGGACTGTCCGACGCCGACCGTCTCGACGAAGACCCGGTCGAAGGTCGCGGCCAGCACCAGTACGCTCGCCCAGGTGGCATCTGCGAGACCGCCGAGTCGGGTGCGTGCCGCCATCGAGCGCAGGTAGAGGCCGGGATCGGCGCCGCGCGAGCGCATCCGGAATCGGTCGCCGAGCAGGGCACCACCGCTCCGTTGGCTGGAAGGAT
>CAYYUT010000031.1:6248-14577 GCA_964474935.1 uncultured Spirochaetales bacterium | reverse complement strand
ACACGCTCGCATCTGGCGACGCTGGTGCAGCAGGGGATCGGGCGTATCGAAGGGGCGAGCAAGGTACTCTTCGAGGACATCGGCTACGCCCTCATGCGGGCGAAGGTCCTCGCCATGCTGGTGATCGACGTGATCGCCTCGGCGGAGCTGCTGCGCCAGGCTGGCGCCGATCCGTCGCGCATCGATCTGGCCGAGGTCTACATCCGCCGCCGGATGATCGTGGCCGAAGGGCTGGCGCGACGCATCGAGGAGAACCACGAAGGCCGTCAGGCCCGCGACGAGCGAATCCTCGGGATCGGCCAGCAGTCTTGAGGCGACGTCGCCGGTAGACTTCCGGCATGCGGATCCGGATCCTCGGCTCCTGCGCCGGCGGGGGACTGCCCCAGTGGAACTGCGGCTGCGAGAACTGCGTGGCGGTGCGCCACGGCGCCCTCGCGCCGCGGACTCAGCCCTCGCTGGCGGTCAGCGCCGACGGCGAACGCTGGTCGCTCCTGAACGCCGCACCCGACATCCGGACACAGCTCGCGGCCGCCGAGGCCCTGCACCCCCGGCCGGGCACCCGCGACCTGCCGCTCGACAGCATCCTGCTCACGAACGCCGATCTCGACCACGTGCTCGGCCTGCTGGTGCTGCGCGAGGCCGTGTCATACCGGATCGTCAGCACCCACTGGGTGCGCAACGCGATCCTCGATCACAACGCGGCCTGGCGGCTGGTCGAGCCCGCCTGGGGCGGCGTTCGACTCGACCAGCCCATTCGGCTCGATCGCGACGGCCGGCTCGAGGCCCGCTTCTTCCCGGTGCCCGGGAAGGTGCCCCGCTACCTGGAGGGGCACGTGCCCGCCCATCCCGAGACCACCGTCGGGATCCGCCTGACCGAGCGGCCGAGCGGCCGGCGGCTCGTGTTCGTCCCGGGCACCCGCCATCTCGACGCGGCCACCCGCGCCGAGCTCGAATCGGCCGACTGCGTCTTCGTCGACGGCACCTTCTTCACGACCGACGAGCTGCGTCGCATCCGGCCCGGAGCTCCCGACGCGTTCGCGATGGCCCACGTCCCGATCAGTGGCCCGGACGGGAGCCTCGCGTTCCTGGAGACGCTCGACGTTCCCCGCTTCTACATCCACATGAACAACACGAACCCGATCCTGCGCGACGGCTCGCCGGAGGCGGCTCGCGTCGAGCGCGCCGGGATCCAGATCGCGCAGGACGGGCACGAGATCCGATGGTGACGGTCGACGAGTTCGAGCAGGCGCTCCGCCGGATCGGGCGCGAGCGCTATCACGATCGCCATCCCTTCAATCGACGCATGCACGCGGGCAGCCTCGGACGCGACGAGATCCGGACCTGGGTGCGCAACCGCTTCTACTAGCAGACCCGCATCCCGGTGAAGGACAGCGCGATCCTCGCCAAGGCGACGAGCCCCGAGTTCCGCCGCGAGTGGATCGGGCGCATCCTGGATCACGACGGCACCGGAGAGAAGCCGGGCGGTCTGGCGCTCTGGCTGGCCCTCGCCGAGGCGGTGGGCCTCGACCGCGGCGAGGTGGAGGCGCAGCAGGCGGTGCTACCCGAGGTGATCGCGGCCTGCGACGAGTACGTGCGCTTCGTCGAATCGCACGACCTGCTCGAATCGGAGGCCGCGTCGCTCACCGAGCTGTTCGCGGGCGACATCATGCGACGGCGCATCGAGGCGTTCGAGCGTCACTATCCCTGGGTGGAGCGCGCGGGCCTCGGCTACTTCGATGCGCGTACCGAGCAGGCGCCGCGCGACGCGCAATTCGGTCTCGCATTCGTCCTCGAGCACGCGCGGAGCGACGAGGACCGAGCCCGCTGCCTGCGGGCGCTCGAGACGAAGTGCGAGATCCTCTGGCGACTGCTCGACGCGATCGAGGAGGCCCATCGCGGCCTTCGACTCGTCGCCCATGCCACGCTTCGCTTCGACGCGATCGAGAAACGAACACTGGTCGTACTTCCGGAGCGGGCGATCGGACTGAACGAGAGCGCGCACGAGCTGCTCGCGCGCTGCGATGGAAGGCTCTGCGCCGAACGGATCGCGCTCGACACGAGCCGACGCTCGGGCGAGCCCGGCGCCTACGCCGACGTGCACGGCTTCCTCTCGCACATGCGGAGGCTCGGCGTGCTCGAGACGGACGCGTGACGGCACCGCGCCCCTACAACCTGATCGCCGAGCTCACCTATCGCTGCCCGCTGCGATGTGTGTACTGCTCGAATCCGCTCGAGTTCGCGAGCGTCTCGGACGGGCTCGATGCCGACGCCTGGTCGCGCCTGTTCGCAGAGGCCGCGTCGCTCGGAGTGGTGCACGTGGGTCTCACGGGGGGCGAGCCGAGCGCTCGTCGCGACCTCGACCGCATCGTGGCGGGCGCCAGCCGTGCCGGCCTCTACAGCCATCTCGTCACCGCCGGCATGCCGATCGACGCGCCGGGGCTCGGCGAGCTCGCGGGCCTCGGCCTGCGCAGCGTGCAGCTCTCGTTCCAGGATTCGCGACCCGAACCGGCCGAACGGATCGCCGGCCAGGCGAGCTTCGAGACGAAGCTGGCCTTCGCGGCCGCCGTTCGCCGGCTCGGCCTGCCACTCACCCTGAACTTCGTGATCCATCGCCACAATCTCGAGCGGCTCGACGAGATGATCTCGCTGGGCCGGCGGCTCGACGCCCACCGCATCGAGCTCGCGAACGTCCAGCTCCACGGATTCGCGCTGGCCAACCGGGCCGCACTCCTCCCGAGCCGCGCGGCCCTCGACCGCGCCGCCGCCCTCGTGGCCCGCGAGCGCGCGTGCCGTCCTGCACCCGAGATCCTGTTCGTGCTCCCCGACTACCACCGCGATCGCCCCAAGCCCTGCATGGGGGGCTGGGGCCGGCGCATGATCGTGGTCGACCCGTCCGGGCGCGTGTTGCCCTGCCAGTCGGCGGCGGCCCTCCCGGGGCTCGAGTTCTGGCGCTACCCCGAGCGAAGCCTCGCCGACGGCTGGGCCTCGGCGCCGGGGATGCAGGCCTTCCGCGACCCGCGGCGGCTGGCCGAACCCTGCCGCTCCTGCCCCGAACGCGAGCACGATCTCGGGGGCTGCCGCTGTCAGGCCTTCGCCCTCACCGGCGATCCAGCCGCCACCGACCCGGCCTGCGCCCTCGCGCCGGCCCACGACCGGGTGCTCGCGGCACGCGCCGAGTCCGAGCAACCCGCCCCCGCGATGCTCCATCGGGGCTCGGGCCGGATCTTCCAGTCTGCACTCGGGCGTTGGGATCCCGACGCTCCCGAGCCCGTCCCGAACCCACCTGCCAACCGATGAGGCTGGAGCAAGTCACCGAGAACACGGCAAAAGCTTCCCGTGGTGGCGAGATCCACGAGCTGGCACGTCGGCTGCAACGGGCGTCTCGCGGGAGGACACCATGGACTTCGAACGAGACGCGCTTCGCTGGACACTGGCTTCGTACGCAGGGAACTCGGCCGAGGCCATCACGCCTCCGGAGGTCTCTCTGCTCGAACTCGTGATGGTGCTCGCCGAGATCACCGAGAGCTCCGACGAGATCTTCGCGACCGTCGACTACATGCTGGCCCGCGGGAGCGTGCGGCTGCGACCGATCGAGGCCCGCGAGGTCGCCGTCGCGGCCTAGTCCCCGATCTCGGGAGGCCGCCTGCGTTCGGACGCGTCCACGGGCCGTGGTCCGACGAGAGAGGGCTCAGCCTTCCCGATCATCCGGGACCGCCCCATCGGTGGGACGCGAGCGGCGGGCCGCATCGCGGTAGATCCCGCGCGTCATCAGCACGCGGGTCTGCTTCGCCCGGCCTTCGTAGACCTCGGCGTGGTCGCGCTGGACGTCCGGGTGGTCGGGCGCGGCCGCGAGCGCCCAGTCGGCCAGATGCCCGGCGACCCGCCAGCGACCCTCGCGCGCGTGCTCGACCGCGCGGGCGGCCAGCGCCGTCGCGCCTCCGGCGAGCCCCGCGACCTCGCTGCCGAGATCGCGCATCGACGCCGGCTCCAGATGGGATGGCGTCCCGTCGTACCAGCCGCCGTAGAGTCTCCACACGTTCCGCACCACGTACTCCGGTGCGTCGTAGACCGCTTGCAGGTAGGGACGATCGGCCAGCTCCGCGGGAGGCCTCACCTCGTGGAGGATCTCGTCGAGCGGCTGGCCCGCGTTCATCCGCTCGAGCGTTCCCATCACCTGCGCTTCGAGCCAGGCCGCGGTCTCCTCGTGCGCCTGACGGACCCGCTCGCGGCCGAAGATCGGGAAGCCGTGGCCGGGCACCAGGATCTCGGCATCGCGTGACACCATGGCGCGGAGCGAGGCGGCCCACTCGAGCGGATAGCGCTGGACCTTCTGGGGATTGCCCGCGTTGGGCGCGACCCAGATGAACTGGTCGCCCGTGTACAGGACCCTCCGCCGCGGATCGAAGATCCAGGTATGGTCGTCGGTCTCGCCGAGGGCGTGCTCGAGCTCGAAGACGTCGCCACCGACTTCGAGCCGGAGCCGCTCCCGGTAGCTCTGGTCGGGGTAGTCGAAGTCGCTCGGCAGCTCGACCGGTACCCCGAACTGGCGTCGATTGATGCAGGCGTTGTAGCCGTGGGTCGTCCGGTAGCGATCGAAACGGTCCGCGACCCGCTCGTGCCCGACGATGGTGGGGCGCGGCTGGCCGGCGCTCTGCGCCTCGTCGAGGAAGGGTGCGAGACCGAAGGCGTGGTCGAAGTGACCGTGCGTGTAGACGGCCGTATGGAGCGGCCCGGCGTCGAAGCCGCGCACCAGCTCGTGCGTGCGCGCCCGCGTGAAGAAGCTCCCCGTGTCGACGAGCACCAGCCCTTCACCGGTGCGGACGGCCGTCAGGTTGGCGAACGCCGACACGAAGAAGACCCCGTCCGAGATCTCCTCGCCTTCGTAGAGGGGACGGGCGAAACCGATGCGGGGATCCGACGTCTCGGAGGCGTCGGCGTGCCAGGCCTTCTCGGAGGTTTCGAGGATGCGGCCCAAGGCGTCGGTGCGCCGGCTAGGCCGCGACGGGGGCGCCGGCCGAGCGCAGCTCGCCGTAGCTGGGAGGCTCGCCGACGGCGAGCGTCTCTCGCACCTCGTCGAGCGGACGGGTCAGCAGCGATTCCCAGTCCTGGGCGGGGAGCCATGCGGCGCCCAAGCCGCGCCGGAACCCCTGCCAGATGATCCCCCGAGCCGGCGCGAAGTCTCCGCGCGCGCGCGCCAGGGCATAGAGGACGATCAGGCCGATCCCGGGGGTACGGGTCTGGGCGAACGTGAAGGCGAGCAACGCCGCCTCACCCAACAGATCCCGGTTGTAGCCGGTGACCACGTGCCAGAGGTCGTGCATGTCGCGCAGGCGCTCTCCCACGTACTGACGCTCGGGATCGAGCGGGCCGTTCGGCGGGGCCGCCACGCTGGCATCGACGAGACCGTCGGCGGTGATCTGCTCCCGCGACACGAAGTCGGCATAGATGCGACCGAGGGAGCCTTCCGGCAGCGCCTCCAGACGCTGCTGGTCGCGAAGCGCGTCGATCAATGCGGGACGTTCGGCCAGGAGACGGGCCCCGACCGGGTCGCGACGGAAGCGCCGGAACACGTGATCGCCCGAGGGCAGGGCCCGCAGGATCCGGAAGACCTGGGCCGTGTCGTCGGGATTGCGGACCAGCTCGCGCAGGGCGCGGAACGCTTCGAGAGGACGGGCGCGCGGCTTGGATTCGGACATGATTCGAGAATCAATATAGGCCCGCGGGCCGCTGGTTGAAAATCGTTTTTTCATATCGCGTCGTTTGAAAATCGAAACAGAGTGTGCGATACCGGGACGGTGTCCGAGTTCCGCTATCCCCAGTTCTGCCCGTTCGCGCGCGCGGCCGAGGTGCTCGGGCAGCGCTGGACGATCCTGATCCTCCGCAATCTCGCGGGTGGGCCCCAGCGGTTCAGCGACCTCCGCCGCGGGCTGCGCGGGATCAGCCCGAGCGTGCTGAGCGATCGCCTGGACGCGCTCGAAGCACGGCGCCTGGTGCGTCGACGCTTCCTGCCGCCGCCGGCCTCGTGTCACGTCTACGAGCTCGGCGAGGCCGGGCTCGCGCTGACCCCGGCGATGATCGAGCTGGCGCGCTGGGGCTTCCGCTTCCTCGAGCCGCCCGAGCCGGGCGACCAGATCGAGGCCGTCTGGCTGCGGACCGCTCTCGCGGTCTTCGCGCGCCGCGAGCCGACGCCCGCCCTGTCGGTGCAGCTCGAGATCGCCGCCGAGCCCGAGCCACTCGCTCTGGCGCTCGACGCGGGGGATTCCGGGGTGCGGATCGCGCCCGGACGCCTCGCCTCACCCGATCTCCAGGTGTCGGCGGACCCTGCCGTGGTCCTCGGCCTGCTGCTTCGTCACTTCACGGCCCGCGAGGCGATGGCCGACGGCCGCCTCGTCGCCGAGGGCGATCCGCTCGTCGTCGAGCGGCTCCCCGATCTCTTCGATCTCCCCGCCGCGCCACGCGCCCGAGGCGCGGCTGCGGAGTCGCGCCCCAGCACCAACACCCAGGGGACCGAATCGGTCCCACCCAAGGAGTCGACATGATCCAGATCCATGGCGTCCCGCCCTCGCCCTATGTCCGGAAGGTCCGCGCTTTCCTGGCCGAGAAGGGCGTCGAGTACGAGTTGGTGACGCAGCAGCCGATGGGACAGTCGCCCGAGTACATGGCGAAGAGCCCGCTCGGCAAGATCCCCTGCCTCGAGGACGGGGACTTCGTGCTCCCCGATTCGTCGGCCATCTGTGCCTACCTCGAGAAGAGTCATCCGGACCCTGCGCTCTATCCGGACGATCCGCACGCGTTCGGTCGTGCTCTCTGGTACGAGGAGTATGCCGACAGCAAGCTCGCCCAGACGTGCGCCGGTGTGTTCTTCCAGAGGATCGTGCGCAAGCTCTTCTTCAAGCAGGAGCCCGACGAGGCGATCGTGAAGCAGACGCTCGAGGAGGAACTCCCGCCGGTACTCGACTATCTGCAGGGCGAGATCGGAGCCGCCGACGCGCTGGTCGGGGGGCGCTTCTCGATCGCCGATCTGGCCGTCGTGACGCAGCTGCAACAGCTTCGCCTCGCGGGCGAGGACGTCGATGCGGAACGCTGGCCCGCGCTGCATCGCTATCTCGACGTGCACACGGCAAGACCGTCGTTCAAGGCCTGCATCGAGGGTGAGCACCAGATGCTGGCCGCGCTCGCCGGCTGAGCCTCCAGCGCACCACGCGGAGCGGGTCGGCCTCGCTCCGCGTGGTGCGTCGCACGCCGAGAGAGCGCGCCCGATCCCGCCCATGTCCGCGGGCATCCGACGCGATCGACGTGAGACGGCGCGCAGAGGTCGTCCATGCGACGTGTCGTCCAGCAAGCGAGACGTGGACGGGCTATCCTCGGCGGCGCTCAACGCGGCGGAGGAACCCGTGCCCAGATCCGACCACCGTTCCGCATCGGCCCGCGCGAACTCGAAGAAGCGCGGCAGCGGGCCAGCTCCTCGAAGGGCCGGATCCCGGCCCTCCGACAGCGACGCACGAGACGCGTCCGGTTCCAGCGAACCTCGCGGGCCCCAGCCGCTCGTCATCGCGAGCAACCGTCTCCCCTTCACCGTTCATCGCGGTCCCCGCGGTCTCGAGAGACGTCCGTCGGCAGGCGGCCTCGTCTCGGCCCTCGAGCCGGTGCTGCGCAAGCGCGGCGGTACCTGGATCGGCTGGCCGGGTCTCGAGCTTCGGAAGAACGAGCGCTTGCCGGCCGGAGGTCGCTCCTACGAGATCGCCCCGGTCTCGATGAGCGAGACCGAGGTCAACCGCTTCTACCACGGATTCTCGAACCGCACGCTCTGGCCGCTGCTCCACTCACTCCACGAACGCGCCCGCTTCGACCGACGCGACTGGGACACCTATCGAACGGTGAACGAGCGTTTCGCCGAGGCGATCGCCAAGAGCGTCGGACCCAACGATCTGATCTGGGTGCAGGACTACCACCTGATGCTGGTGCCCGCGTTCCTCCGCCAGATGAACGTGACGTCCCCCATGGCCTTCTTCCTCCACGTCCCCTTCCCGCCCCACGACGTGTTCCGCCTGCTCCCCTGGGACCAGGACCTCCTTCGCGGCGTGCTCGCGGCCGACCTCGTCGGGTTCCACGTCGACGGCTACGCGCGCAACTTCCTGGACTGCGCCGAGCGCCGGCTCGGCGGACGGGAGGATCGCGCGGACTCCCTCGTCGAGCACGGCGACCGGACCGTGGAGCACGGCGACCGGCGCGCAGAGCACGGCGACCGGCTCGGAGAGCATCGCGACCGGCGCGGAGAGCGGGGGAAACCGCGCCTCGGACAGCTCCTGAGGGACATCGTGGCCGCGGG
>CAYYUT010000031.1:0-6238 GCA_964474935.1 uncultured Spirochaetales bacterium | reverse complement strand
GACGGGTGGAGCGCGAGGACTCCCTCGTCGAGCACGGCGACCGGAGCGTCCAGGTCGGCTCGTTCCCGATCGGCATCGATTTCGAGAGCTTCGACGCGATGGCCCGCGAGGCGAAGGCCCTGCCCGAGACCGACACCGAGCGCGTGGTGCTCGGGGTCGATCGGCTCGACTACACCAAGGGCATCCCCGAACGAATCCGTGCCTTCGAGCGGCTCCTCGAGCTCCACCCCCGCCACCGCGAGCGGGTGGTCCTGCTCCAGCTCGCGGTTCCGAGCCGGTCGCAGGTGACGGAGTACCGCGAGCTCAAACGCGAGCTGGACGAGCTCGTCGGACGCATCAACGGGCGCTTCGCGACGGCTCGCTGGTCGCCCATCCGCTACCTCTATCGCTCCTACGCACAGGAGCGGCTGACCGCCCTGTACCGCGATGCCGACGTCGCCCTGATCACTCCGCTACGTGACGGCATGAACCTGGTCGCCAAGGAGTACGTCGCCGCGCAGGTGGCCGAGCCCGGCGTCCTCGTTCTCTCGGGCCTCGCCGGGGCGGCCGAGACGATGCGCGAGGCCCTGGTGGTGAATCCGTACAACCTCGACGAGACGGCCGCGGCCATCCACCGCGCGCTCACGATGGGCGAGGACGAGCGAGCGTCACGGATGGCCGCGCTCCGGAGACGCGAGCGTCGCTACAACATCGACTACTGGGTACAGTCCTTCCTGGACGCAGCCGCGGAGGAGAGGGCCTTCAGCGTGCCGAGCGACAGCGAGTTCCAGAGCTGGCTGGGGGCATTCCTGGCGCGCTACCCGCTCGCCGTGTTCCTCGACTACGACGGGACCCTCTCGCCGATCGTCGCCCACCCGGACAACGCCGTGCTCTCGCCCACCGTGTCCGAGGAGCTCGCGGCGCTCGCGGACCGCAGCGACACCGACGTGGCCATCGTGAGCGGACGCAGCCTGCAGGACGTCCAGTCCCGCGTCGCGCTGCCCGACATCCTCTACGCCGCGAACCACGGACTCGAGATCGTCGGGCCGGAGGTCGAGACCTTCGTACATCCGGATCTCCCGCACTACCAGGAGCGCATGGGCGACCTGGTGGCGGCGCTCAAGGAGCTGAGCGAGACGGGCGCATGGGTCGAAGCCAAGGGTCACACACTGACCTTCCATTTTCGCGAGGCGCGCGAGGAGCGGCACGCCCAGCTCGCGGCCGAGGCCCGCGAGATCATCGGTCGCTACGGATTCCAGGCCCGGGACGCCAAGATGGCGGTGGAAGCGAGGCCCCCGATCGGGTGGGACAAGGGCCGGGCCGTCCTCCACATCCTGCGAGAGCGCTACGGACCGGCCTGGTCGGAGAAGGTGCGCGTGGTGTACGTCGGCGACGATCGCACCGACGAGGATGCCTTCCGGCTCCTCGAGGGTCTGGCCGTCACGTTCCGGGTGGGGAGCGCCGACGAGCCGACCGCCGCGCGCTATCGGCTCGGGAACGTGCCCTCGGTCGAGGCCCTGCTCCGTTGGCTCGCGGCACGTCCTGCACCCGAGGTCGTCGACTAGCCACCGCGTCTGCGGCGACCGGGTCCTGCGTTCGCGCGGCCCGCCATGCGTCCGGCCACGATCGCATGGCCATGGGTACGGAGCCAGACAGCCGCATTCCGCCAGCCGATGGGGGCAGCGTACGCTCTACTCGCTCGTCGGGAATGGAAGGGTCGCATCTCCGTGTCGTCGGAAGGTCGCGGCGACGAGGGCCACCCGGCGCCTCGACCGGTGCCACGCGGGGCGCGGGCGCAGACGGGCTGGAGCGACCGCGCGGAGGACAGCTCGATGGGTCTCGATCCGGGTGCGTGCTACCGCGCGCTCCAGACCCGGGACGCGCGTTTCGACGGGCGTTTCTTCGTCGTGGTCCGCACCACCGGGATCTTCTGTCGCCCGATCTGTCCGGCACCGACACCTCGGCGCGAGAACTGCGCGTTCGTCCCGAGCGCGGCGGCCGCCCGCGAGGCGGGGTTCCGGCCGTGCCTCCGCTGCCGGCCCGAAGCGGCGCCGGGGAGCGCGGCATGGCGCGGCACCTCCGTCACCGTGTCCCGGGCCATGCAGCTCATCGAGGCCGGCGCCCTCGACGGCGCCGATCAGGCGGACCTCGCGGGACGGCTCGGGGTCGG
This sequence comes from uncultured Spirochaetales bacterium, assembly GCA_964474935.1. Taxonomy (GTDB): domain Bacteria; phylum Myxococcota_A; class UBA9160; order UBA9160; family JAFDDA01; genus CAYYUT01. The sequence goes on along the minus strand of CAYYUT010000031.1, from coordinate 4,089 downwards.
AGAACGTCACCTGAGGCGCCTGTTCGAGCGCCACGTCGGAGCCCCGCCGGGCGCCGTGGCGCGCACCCGGCGCATCCTCTTCGCCAAGCGTCTGGTGGACGAGACCGATCGACCGATGGTCGAGATCGCCCACGCGGCGGGGTTCTCGAGCGTCCGCCGATTCAACGAAGCCGTTCGCGAAGCCTACGGCGAGCCGCCACGAATCCTGCGCAGACGTAGACGCAGACTCGGCACGAGGCAGGGCGGGCTCCGGCTCCGCCTCCCCTACCGACCACCCTTCGCCTGGCACGATCTGCTCGGCTTCCTGGCCGCGCACGCGATCCCCGGCGTGGAGGACGTGACGGACGGGGTCTACGCGCGCACGCTCCGCGTCGGCGCAGCCGAAGGCCGGCTCGGCGTACGCCACGATCCGACGCGCCGCGAGATCGACGCCGAGATCCGACTGGATGCCCCAGCGCCTCTGCTGTCGGTGGCCGAGCGCCTGCGGCGGCTCTTCGACCTGCGGGCCGATCCGACCGAGATCGACGCCCATCTGGGATCGGACGATCGGCTGGGAACGGACATCGACGCGCGGCCCGGGCTTCGCGTGCCGGGGTCTTTCGAGCCCTTCGAGGTCGCCGTGCGAGGCGTCCTGGGCCAGCAGGTGAGCGTCGCGGCAGCGAACCGACTGGCCGGACGCCTCGCCGAACGGTTCGGCGATCCGTTGCGGACGCCCGCGGCCGTCGATGCGCCCGCTGGATTGGCACGACACTTTCCATCGCCCGAACGCCTCACGGATGCCGACATCGCGACGATCGGTCTCCCGGCCGCTCGCGCGCGCGCCATCCGCTCCCTGGCCCGCGCCGTCGCATCCGGAGATCTGGCGCTCGACGGCGGCGACGACCCCGCGGAGACCCTCGGTGCGCTCGAGGCCTTGCCCGGAATCGGCCCCTGGAGCGCGGGGCTCATCGCCATGCGCGCACTCGGGGATCCCGACGCATTCATCGAGAGCGATCTCGGAGTGCGCAAGGTGCTCGGCAACGGTCTGGGTCCTGCCCGTGCCCGCGAAGCGCTCGAGCACGCCGAGGCGTGGCGACCCTGGCGCGCCTATGCAGTGATGCACCTCTGGTCGGTGTTCCTCGACGGCGATGCGCGGACCACCCCGGCGCGCACGCCCTCGCGGACCAGGAGCAGCCGTTTGCGCCCGAACCCCGCCGAGTAACCGCCGAGGCCTCGCGCCGCAACGGCCCGATGACACGGAACGACCAGCAGGACGGGATTGCGGGCGCATGCACCCGCCACGGCACGCGCCGCCTCGGGCCGCCCGATCGAACGCGCGATCGCTCCGTAGCTTCGAGTCTCACCGCGCGGGATGCGCCGCAACGCGTCCCAGACGCGGCGTTCGAACTGGCTGCCCCCCACGTCCAGCCGCACGTCGAGGCGCCCACTCCGACCCGCCACGAAGTCCTGGAAACGCGCCGCCAGGGGGGCGAGAGACCGGTCGCGACGTCGCACGCCGGCGGACGGGAAGCGCGTCTCGAGCTCGCGCTCCAATGCGCATGGATCCGAGCCGACCCGCACGGAGCAGACGCCCCGCTCCGTGCAGGCCAGCAGCAGGTAACCGAGATCGGAGACGACGACGGTGGTGTCGATCACGCGGGCATCCTCCTTGGGCGCGTCGGGAGGTTGCCGCGCAGCGGCTCGGAGGGCTGGCGGGATCCGGGCGCGGCATCGGCCCGGCGCGCGAGCGCGCCGAGCCCCGTCCGAGCCGGCATGGCGGCTGAATCGGCGGTCGCGCGTCCCTAGGCGTCGACCTCGCCTCGCGTGTCCGACCCCTCGGACGGCCGACTCGGGCGGAACGGTCCGAGTCCGAGACGTTCGAGCTCCATGCGGCAGTAGGCGCGATAGCCCGCATTGTCGAACATGACCATCCCGATCGTTCCGACGTAGCCGCTCGGAAGCAGCGGCGGCTCCTCGAAGACGCGAAGCTGCTGGTAGGGACGCGAGGCGTGCGCGTGGTGGTCGGCGTGGCGCGACAATCCGACCAGCGAGTAGTACGTGAACCAGGAATGGGTGTCCCACGAATCCGACGGTGCGACCCGGCGACCGCTCCGCTCGAGACCCCAGTGCTCGAAATAGTTGACCGTCTCGAGGAGGCGGATCGCCATCAGCGCCTGGAACACGAACGCGGTCGCCGCCACCACCCCACCCGTGGCGCCGATCACCGCGAGCAGCCCGACACCGGCGAGCAGACCGTGGACGACCCGGTGGGAACGCATGCGCGGGTCGAGGAGCGACATGTCGGCATCGCCGAGCCGCTTGCTCTCGAGCCGCCAGGCGCTCCGGAACTGGGCAGGCACGGTGCGCCGGAGGAAGCGCCAGAACGGGTCCCCGAATCGGGCCGTGGCCGGGTCGCCGTCGGTACCGACCCGAACGTGGTGCCCGCGGAGATGCTCGGTGAAGAAGTGCTCGTAGAGCACCGTCACCAGGAGCGCGCGCCCGAGCCAGCGTTCGAAGGGTCGCGTTCGATGGATCAGCTCGTGGGCCGTGATGATCGAGAATCCGGAACTCGCCCCCACCACCACGAACGCGCCCACGAAGAGGTCGAACGACCAGAACGACTGGTTCGAGAACATCCGGGTGAGGAGCACGATGTTCAGGAGCTGGACACCTGCGAGCGCGTAGACGAGCAGGTCGAAGGGCCACGCGGGAAGCGCCTCGCGGGGCTGACGACGCTCGATCCAACCGGGCCGGGTGTCGAGCTGGAACGCCACCAGGATCGGAACCAGGAAGAGCAGACTCCCCCACCAGGCGTGCGGGCCGGTCATCAGATAGAGGGTCGCGTTCAAGGGGAAGTAGAACGAGAGCAGATGCCGGGCCCAGATCGAGAGCACCTGGGCGGTGGGCATGGGCGCCGCGTCGGCGGCAAGTTGGTTCGGGGGGTTGGCGACCGTCATCTCGGGATTCCTTTCGATGGCCTCTCGTGTCCGTGCTTCGGACTCCGGGTCGTCCCCCGGAGTGCCGATCGCGGCGACCGCATCGCGGTGCGCCGCAGGCTCTGGCCCTGGGAGCTCCGGTCTCGCCGCTCGACTCCTGCTTCGGCCCCGAGCGACCCCGGCCGGAGCCACCGATCTCGGGCCCCTCGCTTCAGCGTCCCCCTGCAAGGCCCGATCGGGCAGGAGGCGGGATGCGGACGGCCCCCGACCGCCTCCGAGGTGCCGACCCGAACACCGGATGTCGGGTCCGGGGACGGCCCGGGGCCGCCACAGCTGACATACGGCGGCGTATGTCGTTTGATTTTCCACATACCAGCCGGTATGTCAATGGGGTGTCCGAGTCGACTTCCGAGAGTCCGGCGAGCCAGCGACTGGCTGCCAAGCAGGCGACCCGCCGCTCCCTGGTCGACGCCGCCCGCGACGCATTCGTCGCCGAGGGGCTCGACGGACCCTCGCTCGACTCGATCTGTGAGCGGGCGGGCCGGACGCGCGGGGCGTTCTACGTCCACTTCCAGAGCCGCGAGGACCTCGTCCACGCCGTCATGGCGGACACCCTCGAACGCGTCGTGGACGGCGTCCTCGGGAGCACCGAGGAGGCCGGCAGCCTCGCCGAGATCATCGGCCGCTTCGTCGATCTCGCTCGACTGATCCGCGACGACGAGGCGCTACGCCGCCGTGCGGTGCGTTTCCACCAAATGCTCCACGCCTGTTGGATCGCGCCCAGCCTGCGCCAATCGCTCGTGGGGATGCTCGGACGCGCGCGGCGCCGGCTGGCGAGCGCCATCGACAAGGGCCGTGCGTCGGGCGCCTGCCGCCCGGATCTCGGGGGTGAGCAGGGCGCTTCGCTCCTGGTGCTGATGGCGCTGGGGGTCGTGGTCGCCGACGAGATCGACCTCGACGTCGACCTCGATGCCACCCGCGACGCGCTGCTCCGGATGCTTGCCGTCGGCTAGTCGGGTCCGGGCTACCAGGCCCCGAGCGCGACGGGAAGCGCGTCGACGGGCCAACCGTCGGCTCCGATCCGTACCCGCGCGGCCGCGTCGACGGGGGCGTCGAGTTGGAGGACCGGCGACGCCCCCTCGGCGAACCGTACCCGCGCGTGGGCGCGGGAGGT
>CAYYUT010000030.1:0-14706 GCA_964474935.1 uncultured Spirochaetales bacterium | reverse complement strand
GGCCGAGGTCCACTTCGACGACGTCTTCGTTCCCGACGCGAACCTGGTGGGCGAGGTGGGTCGGGGCTTCCCGGTGCTCGGCGCCGCGCTCGACCTGGGTCGCTATTCGGTGGCGGCGCGGTGCGTCGGCCAGGCGCAGCGCTGCATCGATCTCGCCGTCCCCTATGCCCGCGAGCGCGAGGCCTTCGGCCAGCCGATCGCGGGCTTTCAGATGATCCAGCAGAAGGTGGCCGACATGGTGGCCCGCACCGAGTCGGCGCGGGCGTTGGTCTATCGGCTCGGACGGATGAAGGACGCAGGCGTGCCGCGCGCGACGCTCGAATCGTCGCTCGCCAAGCTCACGGCGAGCGAAGCGGCGACCCAGAACGCCCTCGACGCGATCCAGATCCACGGAGGGTATGGCCTCTCGGCCGAGTACGAGGTGGGGCGGCTGCTGCTCGAGGCCAAGGCGCTCGAGTTCGGCGAAGGCACCAGCGAGCTCCACCGCAAGCTGGTCGCCGAGTACGCGCTCGGGATCCGGCAGCAATGACGCCGCGCCGCACCAGCGATCTCGACGCGGCCCGCCGCGAACTCCTCGACCTGATCCTCGAGGTCTCGTTCGAGCGACGCAAGGTGACCCTGTCGAGCGGTCGCGAGAGCGGCTTCTATCTCGATCTCCGCCAGACCCTGATGCGGCCGCGCGGGATCGAGCTCGCCGGGCGGCTGGTGCTCGCCCAGCTCATGCGCGGGCCCTGGGTCGACGCGGTGGGCGGCATGGCGGTGGGCGCGGTGCCGCTGGTGGCGGCGGTGCTGGCCGCCGCGGCCGACGATCCCGAGACGGGGCTGGTCGGATTCTTCGTGCGCAAGGAGGCCAAGGCACACGGCCTCGGACGCCGCATCGAGGGGGCCTTCGCTCCCGGACAGAGCGTGGCGCTCCTCGAGGACACGATGACGACCGGCGGCTCGACCCTCGAGGCGCTCGACGCGGTCGAGTCCGAGGGTGCCAAGGTGTCGCGCGTCATCTGTCTGGTCGATCGCGGCGAGGGCGCCTCGCGCGCCTTCGCAGTGCGCGGGCTCGAGGTCGAAGCGCTCTTCGGGCGCGACGATCTGCCGGTCGGTTCGTGAGGCGCGGCTCGTGACGCCCCGACCGCTGCCCGCCGGTGTGCTCGAGCGACCGGTCACCGGGGTCAATCTCACGCCGGGGACCCTCGGCGACCAGCTCGCCGCCGGTCCCAACCTCTTGATCTTTCTGCGCCACTTCGGGTGCATCTTCTGCCGCGAAACGGTCGCCGACCTGCGTTCCGCGGTCGATCAGATCGAGGGCTATCCGAAGGTGATCTTCTTCTTCCAGGGGAGCTCGACCGAGGGTCGCGTCTTCCTCAGCCGCTACTGGCCCGACGCCTGCGCCATCGCCGACCGCGGCAAGGCCTTCTACCGGGAGTTCGGAATCCACCGCGGAAACCTGCGCGAGCTCTTCGGGCGCGAGGTGTGGCGCGAGCATCGACGCGCGGCGGCCAAGGGACATTCGCTCGGTCGCCCGAGCTCCGACCCCCTGATGATGCCCGGGGTCTTCTGGGTCGAGGACGGCGAGGTCCGCTGGCAGCACCAGTTCCGACACGCGGGCGATCATCCCGACTGGGCTGCGATTCCGGGGATGATCCGCGACGCGCGCCCACGAACCCGCCTGGAGGGTGCGACCGTGCTGTCCGGGGCGGATGCCTGAGCCGCCCAAGGGCGCTCCTCGAACGGCACCACGGCTGCGAGCCGCTCTGGCGTACGTCCGATCCCGAATCCGGAGTCGATCCCGAGCGCAAGGCGCCCTTCGGCCGGGGTGTCCGGATGGTCTGAGGGCGACGTCGATCGGCGACGTGTCCACCCCGCTCGGAGGGCGAGGCGGCGGGGCCCGCGAGGCTCAGCGGGCCGCCGGTGTCTCGGAGAAGAAGCCGGCCAGGAGCGCTCCGATCCGTTCTGGCTCCTCCTGGATCACCCAATGACCCCCCGTCTCGAGCTCGACGAGGCGGCCGTTCTCGAGGAAGGCCATGCTGCGGCGCGAGAGGTCGCCCGGGATGAAGCGGTCGTTGGGGGCCACCACGAGCAGCGTCGGCACCGCGACCCGACCCTCTTTGGTGTAGACCGCGTCGTCGGGGTTGGCGCGGTACCAGGCGCCCATGGATTCGATGGCGTCCTCGCGGTCCCAGGCCGAGCGATACTGGTCGAGCACCGCCTCCGGGAAGGCTCCGGCGCGTGCACTCGCGCGCATGTTGGAGCCGAGGAGCCACCAGTTGCCGAGACGCGCGGTGAAGCCGGGGAGCCAGGGGAGTCGGATGAAGTGGCGATACCAGGAGACGGTGTCCTCCTCGCTCACGAAGTCTTCACCGGCCTTGGGGTGCGGGGTTCCGATGACGGCGAGACTGCGCACGCGGGTGGGCGCGGCCAGCACCGCGTGCCACGCGACACCGCCGCCCCAATCGTGGCCCGCGATGTGGGCTTGGCGGATTCCGAATGCGTCGAGCAGGCCGACGACGTCGCGGGCGGTTCGGTCGAGTGTGTACGCGTCGATCGGTCGGGGCTTCTCGGACCGGTTGGTGCCGCGTTGGTCGGGCGCGAGCACGCGGAAGCCCTGCCGGGCGAGCTCGGCCATCGGGCCCCGCCAGGCGTACCAGAACTCGGGGAAGCCGTGGAGCAGCACCACGGGGATGCCGTCTGGCGGCCCGGCCAGCACCACGTGGAGCTCGACCTCACCCGTGGCAACGAAACGGCGCTCGAAGGGGACGTCCGGGAACGCCGCCCGGACGGCGACGAGGGCGTCGCGGTCGGGCTGGTCGCCGGAACGCTCGCCCAGCCAGACCAGCGCGGCCCCGACCACGATCGCGATGCCCAGGGAGGCCAGGATTCGCATCGTCTTTCTTCTCCCTCGTCTCTTCTCGTTGCCGCGCGAGAGCGCGACCGATTCGTGCGGCGCCGGGCGCGTGCGGTGCCGCCACCGTCCAGGCGATGATCGGGGAGGCTACGCCGGAGCGCACGCGGGTGGTGACTCCCGCGCCGTCCCGACATCCAACCGGGGCATGACGCCGCTCGGGGCCCGGCGACGCTGCGGCGCCCGGTCAGCGCGTCTTCGCACCACGGGCAGTCTGACGGAGGATCCCACATGCACCTGCCGAGACGGGCCTTTGGAGCCTTCGTCGCCCTCGCCTTCCTGGTGTCGGGTAGCCAGGCCATCGCGGACGAGAGGGGCGAGGCCATCGTGCGCCAGCCGGGTGCGCGGAGCGTCGCGGCCAGCCTGGACGCGCTCGAAGCGGCCGCCCGGGCGAAGGGCTTTCGCATCTTCACGCGCATCGATCATGCGGCGGGCGCGGCCGGCGTCGGGCTCGAGCTCCGCCCGTCCGGTGTTCTGGTGTTCGGGAACCCGAAGGCCGGCACGCGGCTCATGCAGGCCGCTCCGGGCATCGCCCTCGACCTGCCCCTCAGAATCGCCGTCTTCGAGGACGCGGACGGGCGTGTCTGGATCTCGTACCACGCCCCGGCGCGGCTGGCGGAGCGGTACGGCATTCCGGCCGACCACCCCGTGATCGCGAATATGACCGCCGTGCTCGCCGCGCTCAGCGACGCCGCGGCCGGGCGATAGCCGGACCGTATCGCGCCATCCCGACGGCCGCGACGAGCGCGGCCATCGCCGCGACCAGGGCACCGCGCGCCGGCTCGGGGGCGCTGAGCATCCGGTCGACCTCGCTCCCCACCCACGTGATCGTCCCACCGAGCGCGCTCGTGAGCGAGCCGTCGCCGCCGAGCGACAGCCGCAGGCTCTCGGCGATGACGTACGTCGGCGTCAGATCGAGGAAGTAGATCGCGAGCGACGGATCGGAGAGAAGCGTCAGGTCGTCGCTCTGCCAGCTGGCGGCGGCGGCCTGGTTGAGCCGCGCGATGAAGAACGAGCCGAACGCGGGGGTGGTGCCCGTGAAGTAGAGCTGCTCGAGGAGAGCCGGCCCGTCGAGCGGCTCCCCGCCGACGGTCGCCGGCACCGAGATCACCGCCTGGCCTCCGAAGAGCGGCCCCGTCTGGGCCGACGGCAGATCGAAGCTGCCGGCCGTGACGTCGTAGTGGATCGTCAGGGTCGCGGCGTCTGCCGGAAGGGCTCCGAGCCACATCGATCCGAATGCGGCGATCGCCGCCGCCAGCCTCCATGCTCGAGTCATCGCCGTCTCCTCGCTGCGCCATCGCGCGTTTCCCCCATGGATCGATTCTGATCCCACGCGGGAGGCGGGGGCAAGCCCCATGGCCCCGTCCCAACGAGATCTCACGATTCGGTCAGGATCTCCGGGTGCTGTCGTGCGATCAGCGGCGCCAGAATCCCGGCAGGAGCAGCACCAGGATGGTGAAGAGCTCGAGCCGGCCGGCGAGCATGCAGAAGCAGAGCGTCAGCTTCACGTAGCCGGGGAAGTGCCCGAAGTTGTCGGTGGGCCCCACCTCTCCGAGTGCCGGTCCGACGTTCCCGACGGCCGTCAGGGCCGCCGAGACCGCCGTCACCAGGTCGTAGCCGGCGAAGGCGACGACCGCCGTCGCGACCGCCGCGATCGCGAAGTAGGCGGTCAGGAACGACCAGATCCCTGCCAGCACGTCGACCGGAACGGGCTCCCCCGCGTACTTCACCGAGATCACCGAGCGCGGGTGCAGGCTGCGGGCGATGGTGTTGCGCAGCACGCGGAAGCCCAGGATCACCCGAAGGTCCTTCACGCCTCCGCTCGTCGAGCCGGCCATTCCGCCGAGGATCATGAGCTGCAGCAGCAGGATCATCGCGAGTGGGGGCCAGGTCTCGAAATCGGCGGTCGCATATCCCGTCGTCGTCACGAGCGACACCACCGAGAAGGCCGCGTCGCGCAGGGGAGAAGAGGTCTCTCCCGCGGACGCCAACAGGAATGTCACCACGAGCGTCGCCACGAGCGTGGTCGCGAGGAAGTAGCGGAGCTCGGTGTCTCCCACGACGCGGCCCAGGTCGCCGAGGAAGAGCCGATAGTGGAGGGCGTAGTTGATCCCGCCGAAGAGCCTGAACGCCGTGATCAGCCACTCGATCGTCGGAGAGTCGAACGACCGGATCGACGCGTCGCGGGTCGAGAAGCCACCCGTGGCCGCACTCGTGAGGCCGTGACACACCGCCTCGAAAGGGCCCATTCCGGCCAGCGCCAGCGCCAGTGTCTCGACGACGGTGGCACCGAGGTAGATCGAGAGCAGACCGCGCGCCGTCTCTGCGATCCGGGGCCGTAGCTTGTCGGCGGTGGGGCCGGTGACCTCGGCCCGGAAGAGCTGCATCCCTCCGATGCCGAGGAGGGGGAGCACGGCGATCGCGAAGATCAGGATCCCCATGCCTCCGAGCCACTGGGTGATGGAGCGCCACAGGAGCAGGGGACGCGGCGTGCCCTCGATCGGGAAGAGCACGGTGGAACCGGTGGTCGTGAAGCCCGCCACCGATTCGAATACGGCGTCGACGAGCTCGAGCCTCCCACTCATCCAATAGGGGAGAGCGCCGAAGAGCGAAGCGAGGATCCAGCCCAGGCCGACCACCAGGAATCCGTCGCGCGCGCGCAGGCTGCGGTCGTCCGTCTCGGGGCTCGAGAGCGCCACCGAGAGCCCCGCGATCAGCGCGATCGCGGCGCTGGCCGCGAACGGGTAGGCCTCCCCGCCCGAGAGCCAGGCGAGGAGCATCGGCGGAAGCTGCATGCCTCCGACCCCCACCACGAGCCAACCGAGAAGCTTGAGATCGAGCTGCGCGTTCAAGCGGTGCTCCGAAAGGCCCGGAAGCTAACCCTCCCCTTGCGGCCGAGCCATCGCCGCAGGCCGCCTCCCGGCCTGTTCCGGCGGCGTACCCGGCATCGCCCGGCCGGGCGCCGTCCATCGCGAAAGGAGGCTAGGATCGACCGCGGTCCCGGTTCCGCCAGGCGACGCGGGAGACCACGACGTGTCGGACGACCGCCGGACCTTTCGGGGAGTGCCAGCAATGAGCCTGAATCTCGCATCCATCCTCATGGCGAGCGCCGACGCGCGGCCCTCGCATCGCGCCATCCGGCTCGGCGAACGGGCGATCCGCTACGACGAGCTCGACCGGCAGGCCCGTTCCTTCGCCACCAGCCTTCGCGAGCGCGGCGTCGAGCCGGGATCGCAGGTGGCCCTGATGATCCCGAACGTGCCCGAGTTCACGATCGCCTACTTCGGCATCCTCTATGCCGGCTGCGCGGTGGTGCCGTTGAACGTCCTGCTCTCGGCACCCGAGGTCACCTATCACCTCGAGGATTCCCAGGCGCGCCTGCTCGTGGCCCACCCGCTGTTCGCGGGACCCGCGCGCGAGGGCGCCCAGGCCGCCTCCGTGCCGGTCGTGTTCTCGGACCCGGGCGTCGAGGGCGCCGACCGTCTGGCCGACATGCTCGAGGTCGATCCCATCGACGGTCTCCATCCCACCGAGCCGAACGACACCGCCGTCATCCTTTACACGTCGGGCACGACCGGCAAGCCGAAGGGGGCCGAGCTCACCCACGCCAGCCTCCTGGTGAACTGCGCCATCGTGGTGCCCCGCCTCGTTCCGATCGATCGCGACGAGGTCGCGCTCGCCACGCTCCCGCTCTTCCACTCGTTCGGTCAGACCTGCATCCAGAACGCCACCATCGCGATGGGCGCGAGCTTCAGTCTGCTGCCGCGATTCACGCCCCAGGAGGCGCTCGAGATCATCGAGCGCGACCGCATCACGCTCTTCGCGGGGGTCCCGACCATGTACTTCGCGATCCTGCACCACGAAGGCGATCGCCCGTACGATCTCTCGAGTCTCAAATACTGCATGGCGGGCGGGGCGCCCATGCCCGTCGAGGTGATGCGCGCCTTCGAGGAGCGGCATCGGGTGAAGATCCTGGAGGGCTACGGACTGTCCGAGACCTCGCCCGTCGCGAGCTTCAACATGCTCGACCGCCCGCGCAAGCCGGGCTCGATCGGCTACCCCGTGTGGGGCGTCGAGCTCTCGATCCAGGACGAGAACGACGGGCTGCTCGGCGCGGGCGAGATCGGCGAGATCTGCATCCGGGGCCACAACGTGATGAAGGGCTATTGGCGGCGTCCGGACGCCACCAAGGAGAGCATCCGGGCCGGAGGCTGGTTCCATTCGGGGGACATCGGCCGGCGCGACGAGGACGGCAGCTACTTCATCGTCGACCGCAAGAAGGACATGATCATCCGGGGCGGCTTCAACGTGTATCCGCGCGAGGTGGAAGAAGTCCTCTATGCCCCCGACGCCATAGTTGAAGCGGCGGTGATCGGTGTGCCCCACGACAGCCACGGCGAGGAGGTGAAGGCGGTGGTCACGCTCGGCGCCGGCCAGACCCTCTCCGAGGACGAGGTGATCGCCTGGTGCAAGCAGCGCCTCGCGGCCTACAAGTATCCCCGGACCGTCGAGTTCCGGGACGAATTGCCCAAGGGACCCACCGGCAAGATCCTGAAGCGCGAGCTCCGTTAGCCAGGGAGGCGCTCCGCAGGTCGCCGCAGCGGGCCCTGCCCCGCGCCTGGCCAGATCCGGATCAGTCCGAGCACGCTTCGCATGCTGATCCAGAGCGCGGTGGCCGCCCAGACCATGACCAGCGCCTCCCCGCTCTCGGGGTCGACCAGGAAGAGAGCCGACGAGCCGACCCCCGTGGCCAGGATCATCGCATCGCGCAGGTAGCGATAGTCGCCGGTGCCCCAGTGGATGCCGTCCGTCACGAACGAGACGGCGTTCAGGGGCTGCGCGACGGCGGCGATCCACCAGGCGCTCGTGAAGAGCGCGAGGGCGTCGGGCGGCACCAGCAGCGCCGCGACCGGGTCGCGGCCGAGCCCCATTGCCACGGCCAGGAATACCCCGGTGGCGACGGCCCACTGGCTCGCGACCCGGGCCACGCGGCGCGCCGTCTCGGCGCGTCCCGCCCCGACGAAGTATCCCACCAGGCTCTGCGCCGCCGCGGCATAGGCGTCGAGCAGAAGGGCGGTGAGGATCCAGATCTGGCGAATGGCCTGGTGGGCCGCACCCGCGTCGGCGCCGATCTGGGTGGCGCGGCGGGTGGCGTAGGCCAGGAAGAAGAGCAGCAGACCGGTCCGAAGGAAGAGATCGCGGCCGACGGCGAGCAGGCGCAGGGCCTCGGCGGGCGACGCGCGCCGCGGTCGGCCGATGCGGGCGTGCGCGGCCCACACCCCGAAGCCCCCCGCGAGCCACTGGCTGACCGTGCTCGCCCAGGCCGCTCCGCCGACGCCGTGGGCCGGGACGGGCCCGGCGCCGAAGATCAGGACGGGGTCGAGGGCCACGTTCACCAGATTGCTGCCCAGGGCGATGGCGAGCGGTGTGCGCATGTCCTGGACCCCGCGCAGCGCCCCGAAGCAGGCGAGCATCGCGAGGGTTGCGGGAGCCCCGAGCAGCCGGATTCCGAGATACTCGACCGCCGGAGCCGTGAGCGCGTCGTCGGCGCCCATCACCCGGGCGGCGGGCTCGAGGAGCGGCCAGGCGGCGAGTGCGAGCAGGACTCCGAGCACGAGCGAGACCTGGAGTGCGAGACCGAAGCTCGCCTGGGCGTCCTCGCTTCGGCCTTCGCCGAGCGCGCGCGCTACCTCGGTCTGCGTGCCGATCCCGAGGAAGTTGAACACCCAGAGCACGCTCGAGAGCAGCGTCGTGCCCACGCCGAGCGCGGCGAGCTCCACCGAGCCGAGCTGCTTGAGGAAGGCGGTGTCCGCGAGCCCGGTGAGCGGCTCGGCCACGAGCGAGATCACGACGGGAAGAGCCAGCCCGAGGAGCGTCCGGTGCGGACGCTCGAGGAAGGGATGGGCGTCGGGGCCGGGGTCGCGGCTCAAGCGTCTTCGGCGCCGTCGCGCTCCTCGACGAGCTGGCGCATGCGTTCGATGCCGACCGAGACGAAGATGCCCTCGGCTTCGGCGGTCACCGCGTTCCCGGCCATCAGCTTGCCCGCTGCGAAGATCTTGCGTCCCTCGACCCGATCGACCCAGGCCTCGAAACGAAGCTCGACACCGAGCGGTGTCGGTCGCCGGTAGCGGATGGTGAGCGTGCCGGTCATGCCCGGATTGCCGGTGAGCGACTGGGCGAAGCCGAGTACCTCGTCGTAGGCGCAGGCGATCCATCCCCCGTGGACGTGGCCGGGCGGCCCCTCGTAGGCGGCCCCGAACGTCACCTGGCCCTCGATGCGCTCGTCCTCGGTGGCCGCCATCATCACCGGGGGCGCCAACGGATTCGCGCGACCGATCACCGGACTCTGGTCGAAGAAGGCCCCCACGTCACCGGCGTTCGCCGATTCCGCGAAGCCCGCGTACCGGATGCCGCGCGGGAGCGTGTCGAGATGCTCGGCATAACGTTCCAGACGGTCGGCGGCGGCGCGCAGCTCGTCCTCGGGCGCCTTGGTCTGCATCAGGCGGTCGATCACCACCCGCATCGCGGCGGCGAGTCGCCGCTTCTGGGCCCAGGCCCCTTCGGCCTCGCGTTCCGGGACCTGCCAATGGGCGATGATCCGTTGTCGTCGCTCTTCGCTCATGCGGCTCCCGTGGCGGTGTGGGTGTCGGGCGCTCGGACCCGCGCCTCGTCGCTTCCGAAGCGTTCGAGGATCGTCGCGAGATTCGCCTCGACCCGCGCGCTCGGAACCCCCACGGCCGGGGAGTAGAGCAGGGGCTTCGTGGTCAGGTCCTTCCACTGCGCGAGCCGGTCGCGCGCCTCGTCGGGCGTGCAGGCGATGGCGATCTCGTCGACGAGCGAGTCGGGGATCGCGTCGGCCATGGCCTCGATGTCGAAACGCTTCAGGGCGGCGCGGCAGGCCGCGCCCACCTCGCGCAGCCCGTGCAGGTCGAGCACCGAGTGGTAGAGCTCGGTGGTGAAGTAGAAGCCGATCTGGCGCTTCGCGTCACGGACGGCGTGCTCGCGGTCGTCCTGGAGCGACGTCATCACGTAGGGGACGAGCGCGCAGGCGCCGGCGTCGCGCCCGCGATCCGCCTCGGCCCGTCGCAGGTCGGGGAGGGTGACCTCGCGGTGCCAGCGCCGGCTCGCGATGGGGTGGCCGACGAGTCCATCGGCCACCGCGCCGGCGGCCGCCACCATGCTGCGGTTCACTGCGGCCACCCAGATCGGGATCCGGGGACGCACGGCCTTCGGACGCGCGAAGATCGGGATCGAGAGCTGCCAGTGTTCGCCCTGCCAGCGGAAGCCGCCGCCGTCCTGGGCCGCGATCGCGGCGCGCACGAGCTCGACCAGCTCGCGCATGCGTGCGGCGGGCTGCGAGAAGGGCACCCCGAACCAGTCCTGGTTCATCCGCCGGGTGGCGCTGCCCAGTCCGATCACCATGCGTCCGCCCGAGAGCTCGTCGAGGTCCATGGCGGCCGTGACGTGGAGCATGGGCGAACGGGTGAAGGCGTTGGCGATGCCCGTACCGATCTCGATCCGGTCGGTGGCCTCGGCCACGGCGCCGAGGGGCACGTAGCCGTGCCGGTTCATGAACTCGATGGTGTAGACGCCCGCGAAGCCGGCAGCCTCCGCGTGGCGCGCCAGCTCGACGTCGGCACGGGCCGAGCCCCCGGTCAGGATGAGTCCGATCTGCATCATCGCTCCCGACCGGACTCTATCCCAATCCCCGCGGGATCCACGCTCGCGTGCGCTCCCCCGACGTCACCGGCTCTTCACGCGTCGTGGCGAGATCCGTCACGCGAGCGGGTTCTCATCTCGGCGGAGGCTTCCCCCGGCCTCGCCCGCCCCGTCGGTGCAGCCATCCGCGAGAGTCCCGGGCCTCGTGCCCGGGGCGAGCCGCGAGGGTCACACCGGCCGATCCGGCCCGGCCCCGGCCGCGCGCCCCGTAGGTGGCCTGGCGCATCCGCCCGGCCACTCCTCCGAGGAGACGTCGAATGACCCCCGCCACCCGTACGCTCACCCGATGCCTCGTCTGTGGTTTCACCGAGGTTCGCACCGACGAAGTGGTCGACCGCGGAGTCGTGCTGCTGGCCGAATGTCCCCGGTGCGAGAGCCGTTGGACGAGGCCGGCCGCATCGGCCGTTCGCCGTTTCGGAGAACGCCGGATCGGCTCCTGACCGACGGGAGCCCTCCAACCGGCCCGTGACCAGCCCGTGACCGGTGTTGTCACGGCTGCGTGCTTCTCTGTCCTTGGAGACACGAAACGGGTCCCAGGAGGGCAGCGATGCGATCGAGTGTGAGATCAGATCATTCCGTCGACGAAGGGCGCCCGCGCGTTCCGCAAGGCCGCCGCGCCTTCGGCCAGCGCGTCGAGAGTGGTGCCCGTAGCGATTCGCCGCAGGCGCTGGTGCTCGACGCCCCGCCTCCGTGCGGTTGCCCTGTCTGCGGATACGAAGCGATTCGCCTCGACGAGGTGGTCGACGCCGCTCCGGTGCTCCTGGCGGAGTGTCCGAGATGCGAACACCGGTTTACACGCGCGCTCTCGCGTCGCGCCGGGACGCACTCGCAAGGGGAAGCGTCGCGTGCCGCGTGATACCGTCGTCGGGTGCGGTTGGTCCTGTACACGGGCAAAGGGGGCGTCGGGAAGACCACCACCGCGGCCGCGACGGCGGTCTGCGCAGCCGAACGCGGTCGCCGCACCCTCGTCGCGTCCGCCGATCCCGCCCACAGTCTCGGTGACGTCATCGAGCACCGCCTCGACGGCGGCTCGATCCAATCGGTCGCTCCCGGGCTCGATGCGCTCGAGATCGATGCGCGCCGCGAGACCGAGCGCCACTGGGGCCACGTCCGCGAGTATCTGGTCGATCTGTTTCGTCATCAGGGCATCGAGCGCATGGTGGCGGAAGAGCTGGCGCTCCTTCCCGGGGCCGAGGAGCTCGTGGCCCTGCTCGCTGTCGAGGAGCAGGCGCGTCGGCGCCGCTACGACCTGATCGTGGTCGATTGTGCGCCGAGCGATGCCGCGCTCCGCATGCTCACCCTCCCCGAGGTCGCCCACTCGGCGCTCCGGCTGGTCCTGCGTCTGCAGCAGGCCGTGGCGTCGGTCGTGACCCCCCTCGCGCGAGGGATCGTGGCCGCGCCCCTGCCCGATGCCGATGTCTTCCGGGACGCCGAGCAGCTCGTCTATCAGAAGCTGCGCCGTCTGGCGCGGCGGGTGGCTCACCGCGATACGACCGTGAGGCTCGTGTTAACACCCGAGCGCATGGTCATCGAGGAGGCTCGGCGTACCTTCTCGGAGCTCGCACTCTTCGAGCTCGCCTGCGACGGCGTGGTCCTGAATCGGCTGCTTCCGTCCGAGGCCGCGAACGAGCCCTTCTTCCGCGAGTGGTGCGAGCTCGAGGCCACCCGACGCGAGGAGGTCGAGCGCTGCTTCGCGCCGTTGCCGGTGCTCGCGGCCCCACTCCAGGACGACGAGGTGAGCGGCCTCGAACGTCTGTCCCGCCATGGTGCGGCGCTCTTCGCCAAGCACGAGCCCGAAGCACGGCTCGCCGAGCCGCCGCGCCTGGCGTTCGAGCGCGAGGCGTCGGGCTACCGGGTGAGGCTTCCGGTGCTGGGCCTGGAGACCGAGCGTCTCGAGGTCGCCAAGCTGGACGGCGACCTCGTGGTGGGGACGAGCGCACGCCGCCGGGCGATCCGGTTGCCGCGACGCGTGGCCGCGCTCCCGATCGCGAGCGCCAGGATCGAAGCCGGCGATCTCGTGGTCCGCTTCGGGGCCGGCGCGTCGCGACCGGGTGGCGCCTAGGTGCGGGTCCTGTTGCACACCGGCAAGGGAGGCGTCGGCAAGACGAGCCTGTCCTTGGCCACCGCCTTCGCTGCAGCCCGGCACGGGCATCGTGTGTTCGTGCTCTCGACCGATGCCGCGCACAGTCTCGGCGACGCGCTGGGACGGCCCGTGGGGCCGCGTCCGGTCGAGGTGGCCGACCGCGTCGTCGCCCAGGAGGTCGGGGTGCTCGACGAGCTCGACCGCGCCTGGTCCGAGATCCAGGGCTGGCTGCGGAACCTGGTGGCCGCGGGCGCCGACGATCTCCTGGCCGAGGAGTTGCTCGTGTTCCCGGGCCTCGAGGAGCTGATCGCCCTGCGCGCCGTACGCGAGGTGGAAGCTAGTGGAGAGGTGGACGTCTGCGTCGTCGACTGCGCGCCCACCGGCGGCACGCTGCGCATGCTGCGCTTTCCCGACGCGTTGCGTGTCCTGATGGAGAGCCTGTTCGAATGGGAACGAAAGGGGGCACGGCTCCTTCGCCCCGTGCTGAGCTCGATGCGGGTCGGTCACCTGGTCCCGAGCGAAGCCTTCTTCGAGTCGCTCGAGCGGCTCTATCACGAGGTGGAAGACGTGCGCCAGATCCTGGTGGACGGCGACCGGACGACGGCGCGACTGGTGGTGAATCCGGCCCGCGTGGTGGTGGAGGAGACGCGGCGCTCGTATGCGTATCTCTCGCTCTACGGAGTCGCGACGGATGCGGTCCTCGTGAACCGGGTGGTCCCGCGCGACGCGGGCGAGGGCTGGTTCGCTCGCTGGGCCGAGCGCGAGGAGCGAGCGCGTGCCGAGATTGCCACGTCCTTCCCGCTGCCGTGCTTCGAGGCGCCCTGGCTCACCCGCGAGCCGATCGGCGCGGAAGCGCTCGGCGCCGTCGGCGACACCCTGTTCGGCGGTGACGACCCGGCGCGCGTGCTCACACGGCGGCGTCCCATCCGCATGCTCCCGGGGAGTGAGCTTCCCACGCTCGAGATCGAGCTTCCGAACGCAGCCTCCGAGGACGTGTCGCTCGGTCTGCGGGGTGTCGAGCTCTGGGTGCGGGTCCGGGACGCCGAGCGGGGCGGCTCGCGGCCGCAGTCGCTCGCCGGCCGTTCCGTACATTCGAGTCGCTTCAGCGCGGGCGTCCTCGAAGTCGTCTTCTCGGCGTGAACCCGCGCCACCCCGAACGGATCGTGTCGCTCGTACCGAGCGTGACCGAGGCGCTCTTCGCGCTCGGTCTCGGCGAGCGGGTCGTCGGCGTCACCGATTGGTGTGTCCATCCCCGGCCTGCGGTCGATCGGGTTCCGAAGATCGGCGGCACCAAGGATGCCGATCCCGACCGGATCGAAGCGGTGCGTCCCGACCTCGTGATCGCCAATCAGGAGGAGAATACGCAGCGGGTCGTTCGGCGCCTCGAACGGGCAGGTCTGCCGGTCTGGGTCACCTACCCCCGAACCGTGGCCGACGGCGTGTCGCTGCTGGCGGAGCTGCACGGCCTCGGCGCCGACGAGGCGGCGTGGAGCGATGTCGTGGAGCCCGCTCGCCGCGCCCTGGAGGAGGCACGCGGCGCCCGCCCCGATCGTCCGGCCCGCGTGTTCTGCCCGATCTGGCGCGATCCCTGGATGACGATCGGCGCCGATACCTACGTGCACGACATGCTGACCCTGTGCGGCGGCGCGAACGTGTTCGCCGATCGGGCCGATCGTCGCTACCCGCGGATCGGGTTCCGCGACATCATCGATGCCGCGCCCGAGGTGGTGCTGCTCCCCGACGAGCCCTATGTGTTCGGCGCCGCCGATGCGAACGAGATCGGTCGTTTCGACGTCCCGGCCGCTCGTGATGGACGCATCCATCTCGTCGACGGAACTCTCGTTTCTTGGTACGGTCCGCGCATTCCGCGAGCCGTCCGGGAGCTGCGAGCGTTGTTGGTGGGCTGACGAATCGACGGGTCGGCGGAACGACGAATCGACGGGTCGACAGAACGACGAATCGACGGGTCGGCGGAACGACGAATCGACGGGTCGACAGAACGACGAAT
>CAYYUT010000029.1:0-14737 GCA_964474935.1 uncultured Spirochaetales bacterium | reverse complement strand
TGCTCGTGGTGGACGAGGCGCTCCTCGAGCAGGTGGAGCCGGTGCTGGGCAAGCGCGAGCATCCCGGCAGCGAGGACGGCCTCGTGCTGCCGACCCAGGGGGGGAGCTTCGGGGCCCGCGAGCTCGCGCGCGCCGTGGAGGCCGAGGTCGGGACGGCCGAGGTCCTCGACCCTCCGGACGTGGAGGTGACGCCCGAGACCAATCTGATGGTCATCTACACCTCCGGCACCACCGGGCTCCCCAAGGGCATCAACAACAATCACTTCAAGATGCTTGCGATCGGCCTGGCGGTATCCCGCAATCTCGAGCTCGGTCCGGACGACGTGGGCTACGCCTGCATGCCCCTCTTCCACTCGAACGCCCTGTTCCTCGGATTCCATCCGGCCTTCCACGTGTGCGGCGCGCTCGGTCTGCGCGAGCGCTTCAGCGCCAGCGGCTTCGTGCCAGACGTCCTCCGCTACGGTGTCACGTACTGGAACTACGTCGGTGAGCCGGTGCACTACGTGCTCGGTGCCCTCGGACGCCAGTACGACGAGGACGAAGGACGCATCCTGGCGGAAGTGGCCCAGCACCCCGACAACCGGCTGCGCTACGCGGTCGGAAACGGCGCATCGCCCCCGGACATCGATCGCTTCACGCGCTGGCTGGGGCTCGAGGACATGTTCGAGCTGTACGGGTCGACCGAGGCCGCCATCAGCTGCTTCCGTCGCAAGGGAGATCCCCGTGGCAGCGTCGGCGAGATCACCGACCCGGCGGTGAAGATCCTCGACGAGCAGGGCGACGAATGCCCGCCGGCCGAGCTCGGACCGGACGGTGGCATCCGGAACTACGCCGACGCGGTCGGCGAGATCTGTCGCGTCGCGGACGACACCTCGCTCTTCCAGGGCTACTTCGACAACCCGGGTGCGAACTCGAGCAAGTACCGCGACGGGGTCTACCACTCGGGCGATCTCGGCCACGTCCTCGAGCGCGACGGGCGGCGGTTCCTCTTCTTCGACGGCCGCACCGACGACTGGATCCGGAAGGACGGCGAGAACTTCTCGGCCGCCCAGGTGGCCCGCATGGTCCAGGAGCATCCGGATGTCGCGCTGGCAGCCGCCTACGGCGCTCCCTGTGCGGTGTCCGACGAGCTCGTGATGGTGGCCCTGAAGCTGCGCGAGGGGGCTCGTTTCGATCCCCAGGGCTTCTACGACTTCTGCGAGGCACAGGTCCGCGAGGGTGGGATGGATCGCAAGTGGTTCCCGGATTTCGTGCGGGTGGTCGAGGACTTCGAGTTCACCCAGACCCAGAAGATCCTGGTCCGGAATCTCAAGCAGACCCACTTCGACCGTCGCCGGCTGCCGTCCGAGCCGATCTTCTGGCGCCGACGCGGTGACACGGCCTTCCAGCCATTCGCGAAGGACGACTTCGCGGCGGTCCGGCGCGAGTTCGAGGCCGCAGAGCGCTTGATCCTGCTCGACCGCTAGCCGCCCGCACCGGGCACGCGGCCGGTGGGTCGCCCCTGCGCTGCTTGACGCGTGCGGGGATTGCCGGTATCCCCCCGTTTCAGTCGAGGAGATTCCGTGGGCAACGTGATCAAGAAGCGCCGCAAGAAGATGCGGAAGCACAAGAAGCGCAAGCTCCTGCGCCGCTCGCGCCACAAGCGCAAGCGCTAGCGACCAACCTCGCTCCCCGATTCCCCGTCTTCCCGGTTCCGTGCCGTGCACACGCGACGGCCGCTAGATCTGCGCGCCGCGGGTTCGGACGCCCGGCGCTCGCCGCCGGTGTGCGCGTCTCGACCGACTCCGTCGGGTCGGCCACGTCCGAACGGCGCGCACGATTCCGCGCCCGATTCGCGACCGCGCCCGCAGTTTCGCCTTGCATCATGTTGATTTTTTTGGGGTCTCTATTGACGGATCAGAAAACCACTTGTTAGCGTCACCCGCAACAGTGGCCGTAGAACAGCGTACTTGATGACGAACAAGGTCAGTTTGCCTTCAAGTTATGCGGACAAGGGCCGATCACGCGAAGAGTTGGATCGGTCTGCGGACCACAAAAACGGGGAGACACCCAAGCATGGCAGCTCGTAAGCGAAAGGCCGCCAGCAAGGCGACCAAGAAGGCGACGCGCCGGAAGACGACGCGCAAGAAGGCTGGCCGCAAGAAGAAGGCCACGAAGAAGGCGGGTCGCAAGAAGGCCACGAAGAAGGCCGGCCGCAAGAAGGCCACCAAGAAGAAGGCGGGCCGGAAGAAGGCCACCCGCAAGAAGGCCTCGAAGAAGAAGGCCACCGCCAAGAAGGCCACGCGCCGCCGGCGGAAGAAGGCCTAGCAGCCCGAGACGGGCCAAGCCTCAGCCCTTCGGGGCCGATGCTGCGGACCCCGGCCGACGGACGTCGGCCGGGGTTTCCGTCTTCTGGGCCCTCATCTACCTTCTGATCAACCGGGGATGCCTCCCCGCGGGAAATTCTCGGTCGGTCCAACCGGCCAGGCTTCCAGCCGGCAAACCGCCGAACCGCCGAACCGCCGAACCGGTGAACCGGCGAACCGGCCAACGAGCCGAACCGTCTTCTGGGTCTCGAGGCCCAGCTCAGGGAGACCATGCATGGCGCGCGTCACCGTCGAAGATTGCACCGCCCGGGTGCCCAACCGTTTCCACCTGGTGCAGATGGCCGCCATCCGCACCAAGCAGCTCCAGAAGGGCGCCAGTTCGCTGGTCGAGTCGGAGGAGAACAAGGAGGTGGTGACCTCGCTGCGCGAGATCGCCGCGGGCTACATCAAGCCCGACTACGGTTCTGCGATCGAGGGCGACGAGGGCTGAGCGGCCCGATCAGCCGACCACCTGGACCGGGATCGAGAAGGCCACCCGGGTCCCCTCACCGATCTCGCTCTTGAGCGTGAGCCTGCCATCGAGCAGGATCAGCAGGTCGCGCACCAACGACAGTCCGAGCCCGGCGCCGCGGTATCCGCTGCTACGGCTCTCGTCCACCTGATAGAACTCGTCGAAGACCATGCGACGGTCGTCGGGCGCGATTCCGATTCCGGTGTCCGCGACCTCGACCCGAAGCTCGCCTCCGGCCTCCGAAGCGCGGATCGAGATGCGTCCCTTGCGGGTGAAGCGCGCGGCGTTCTCGATCAAGAGGAACAGGATCTGGTGCAGCTTGGCCAGGTCGGTGCGGACCTTCGGGAAGGGGTCGGTCAGGGCGCGCTCCACCTCGATCGGCTTCG
Organism: uncultured Spirochaetales bacterium; assembly: GCA_964474935.1. GTDB lineage: Bacteria > Myxococcota_A > UBA9160 > UBA9160 > JAFDDA01 > CAYYUT01. Next base: position 11,534 of record CAYYUT010000029.1, on the reverse strand, counting down.
ATTCGAGCTCGTCCTGCACGCTGAAGAGGACCTCCTCGAGCACGTCCGGGAAGTTGACGTCCTGGCTCTCCACCGGCAGCTCGCCCTGCTTGATGCGCCACAGGTCGAGGATGTTCTGGAGCGTTCGCAGGAACGCCGTGCCCTCGTCCAACGCCGTTCGCAGCCCCACGCGGCTCTCGTCGGTCAGGCTGTCGTTCTCGCTCGCGAGCACCGAGATCACCGACTCGATGATGTGGTTGAGCGGTGTGCGGAGCTCGCGCGACATCTTCTCGATGAAGTCGTCCTTCAGACGCTCGATCTTGCCCAGCTCCTCGCTCGACCGGCGCAGCTCGATGTCCTGGGCGAAGAGCTGCTCGGACATGCGGAGCAGCTCGTCGCCGTCGTGCTCGGGCCGGGCGCTCGGCACGCGGGAGGCATCTTCGATCGCGGCCAGCTCGCTGCGCAGGACGGCATGATCGAGGCGCAGCGCCACGGTCTGGCAGACGTGCGTCAAGGCCTCGATCGCGGAGTCGAGGAGCGGTGCCGGACCGGCCACGAGCAGTGCCCCATGGATGCGATCCTCGATCATCAGGGGGACGGCGGCGAGTCCGCCACCCGCGCGGGGTCCGAGGGCGTCGACCGGACCGAAGCGCCTGACCTCTCCGCGTCGGACCACGTCGCCGACCGCGGTGCCCACGGCCTCGGCGGCCTGACGGGCCGATTCGGGGGAGGGGAAGCCGGCGGCAGCCCGGAGCGGCGGGCTCGCCGACGGGCGCGAGTCGGGCGTGTTCGCGAAGAGCAGGGCGATGCCGCCCCCGGCGATCTCGACCGCGCGCGACGTGGCCGCCCGCGCCGCCTGGGCAATGCCCTGCGTGAGCTCCTGACCGCGGCCCCCCGCGGTCTCCGGACTGGAGTGGCCGGTCGGCACGATGCGCTACGCCCCCTCGCCGCCTTCGATCTCGAGCGCGTCGACGTGTCTCTCGACGCCCGGTTCGTCGGCCGTCGCACCCTCGAGCGACAGTCGGGTCTGGAAGTCGGTCGGGTTCGAGGCGGCGTTGAGCGCCGTCTCGACCGCGATCTTGTTCGCGCGCACCAGATCGAGCAGGTGCTGGTCGAAGGTCTGCATGCGCTCGGTACGCCCGCGTGCGATGAACTCGGTGATGTCGGCGGTCTTGCCCGGGTCCTTGATGCACTCGCGGATGGTCCGGGTGCTGCGCATGACCTCGACGGCCGGGACGCGTCCTGAGCGCTTCTTGTTGAGCAGGAGTCGCAGCGAGACCACGGCCTTCAGGTTCTCGGCCAGACGAGACCGCACCTGGGCCTGCTCTTCGGTCGGGAAGAAGGACACGAGCCGGCTGATCGTCGACGCCACGTCGTTGGTGTGGATCGTCGAGAAGACGAGATGGCCGGTCTCCGACGCCTTGAGCGACGTATCGACGGTCTCGAGATCGCGCATCTCGCCCACCATGATCACGTCTGGATCCTGGCGGAGGGCCGCACGGAGGGCATCCGGGAAGGACGCCGTGTCGGTCCCGATCTCCCGTTGGGTGATGATGCTCTTGTCCTGACGGAACACGAACTCGATCGGGTCCTCGACCGTCACGATCTTCGATTTCCGTGTCTCGTTGATGTGGTTGAGCATGGTGGCGAGCGTCGTCGACTTGCCCATGCCGGTGGCGCCGGTCACGAGCACGTAGCCGCGCCGGAGCTGTGCGATGTCGCGGAGCGCACCGGGCAGGTTCAGGTCGTCGAACTTCTTGATCTGGAGCGGAATCACGCGGAGCACGATGTTGTAGCAGCGTCGCAGGCGCGAGATGTTCAACCGGAAGCGGCCTTCACCCGGCAGCTCGTAGGCCAGATCGAGTTCGTTGAAATCGAGCTCGATCGAACGTCCGTCCGCTTCGGCGAGCATGCGCGCGATCGCGTCCGTATCGCTCGGCTCGAGCACCTTGTAGCGGAGCTCGACCAGATCGCCGTGGAACCGGTAGAGCGGCAGGTAGCCGACCTGGAAGTGGATGTCCGACGCCCCCTTCTCGATTCCGAGGCGGAGCAGTCGCTGCAGCTTTTCGAGGTCCACGATGCCCTCCGAAACGTGGCGGCGACGGGGCGCGTGACCCCGGTCTTGCGTATCGGCGCAGGGCGTCCGGCCTTGACCCGTGAGAGCGGCGATTCCTGGGTTCGGGGCGCAGGGCTATACTCGCGTCGGGGATCGACCTGAGGGGATCTCGCCATCCATCACGCCGTCCCCATCAGGACGTCCACACGGAGTCGGCCATCGCCGTCGTCGGACGATGGCATTCGACGGGCCACGCGGGGCGATGCTCGCCACCCGGTGGCGGAGGAGCGACATGTCGGAAAGCGATCGGGCCCGTCACGGGGCCAGTAGGCGGCATGGGCTGGGCGCGATGGCGCTCGCGATGCTCGTGGCGGGTGCGCAGGCGCCGGCCCATGGCGAGGATCCGACGCCGCCCGTCGCGCTCGACAATCTGCTCCGTCTCCCGACCGGCTACCAGGCTCCACCGCCCCCGCCCGAGGGAGGGGCTACGCTCGACGAGACGGAGTGGCGCGAGAAGTTCGCCGAGGCGCAGCGCGACGTCTTCCGCGCACAGCGAAAGCTCGACGCGTCCGAGGAAGAGCTCCGGGAGATCGCCAAGACCTCCGACACCTGGTCGCTCGCTCCGCCCGGCTCCCAGGCCCAGTCGCCCTCCGGCCCGCTGAGCTACGAGCTTCGTCAGCGGCTCGACCGCCAGCGCGCCGAGCTCGAACGCGCCGAGAAGGCCCTCCAGAGCCTTCAGATCCAGGCCAACATCGCCGGCGTTCCCGAAGAGTGGCGTGGCGAGGAATAGCCGGTCGCCCGTGAGCGGACCGCGCGCGGCGCCCGAGCTCACGCGCCCGCTCCCGTCGGACGATGCCGCGCTGCTCGAGCGTGCATGCCCCGGCGGCACCCCCCGCGGCGCCACCGGGCTGTTCGCGGACGATTCGTGGGTCCGTCGCATCTCGGGCTCGCCCGTGGCCCTGCTCGGGGGAGGTCGCGCGCTCCTGCTCGAGATCGCCCATCCCTTCGTCGCCGCGGGCGTGGCCGAGCATTCCGACTTCCGTGCGGACCCGTTCGGGCGGCTGCGGCGGACGCTCGCAGCGATGAGCGCGATCACCTTCGGAGACGTGCCGGCCGCGCTCGCTGCGGCGCGTGCCATCGAAGGTGCGCACGGACGGGTGGTCGGCGAGCTCCCCTCTGCCGCCGGGGAGTGGCCAGCGGGCACGCCCTATCACGGCCGCGACGTCGAGTCGGTGCGCTGGGTCTGGGCCACCCTCGCCGACAGTGCGCGTGTCGTGTACGAACGCTTCGTCGAGCCGCTCGATGCCGCAGCGCGCGATGCCTACCACGCCGAGCACGCCGTGATCGGTCGGCTGCTCGGCGTCCCGGCCGAGCGGGTTCCCGATGATGCACGGAGCTTCCGGAGCTACTTCGACGAGATGCTCACGGGCGGACGTCTCGCCGTGACGCCGCTCGCACGCGAGATCGCCGAGGCGGTCCTGCACCCGAAGCCCGAGACGCCCGCCACCCGCCTCGGACGGGCAGTGACGGCGGGACTGATGCCGGAGCGGCTTCGCGAGGCCTTCGGGCTTCCGTGGGATGCGGCGCGCGAGGCGAAGCTCGACGCCATGGTGGCGTCGGTGCGGGCCTTGCGAGCGGAAGGCCGTTCGGTTGCGGGCGGGGGAGGGATCTGACAATCTCCCGCCGGCTCGACGCACGAGGTGGTCACCGATGTCCGATGCTTCCAATCCTTCCGACGGCCAGGGCGAAAGCTCCGACGGCAAGGTCGATTTGACGACCGTGCTCTACGTGGTCGGAGGCTGTCCCGCCATCATCCTCTACATCGTCGTGCTCTTCTTCTTCGCGCACGCCTGCAACGCTCCGGCCTGACGGAGCGCCAACCTCCTCGCCCCCGCTCACCTGCCGCCCGATTGCGACCGCCCGGCTAGGCAACCGGAGGGTCCATTCCCCCATGGTGCTGCGGGATTGCTCAGCCCGTGAGACATTTTCTCTATTGAAAACAGTTACTTGACTCAACCTCTCCGGTTGATCGACCGAACCAGCCTGCATGCGTTCGGCTCTCCCCCCGAGATCGACGCTCGTCGTCCGAGCCATGGGGCTCGCGCTCGCCTTCCTGATGGGAGGCTGTGCGACGCCCCCTGGGGCCACCTTCGCCGGTCCGGTCGAGATGGCCCACTACCGCTATTTCCGGCGGCCGGCTCCGAGTGACCCGTGGAGCCTCAAGATCGCGAGCTGGCAGCGACGCGAGCTCGCGCAGCCCGGGATCGAGGAGCTGCGCGCGCCGGCCTCCGTCTCGGGCTCGGGCGAGGTGCGCGGCGCCGTCCCCGTGGCCAAGGCCGGCGATCTGCGGGCCAAGTACTTCGGGTTCCGGGCGAGCCAGAAGCGCGCCATGGCCGAGGAGCTCGTGCGCTGGATGCAGGGCATGGCCAAGTCGCACTACGTTCCCGACGGCCTCGTGGACCATTGGGCGACGCTCGAGGAGACGCTCGCCGCCAACGGTGACGACTGCGACGGTCTCGAGCTGCTCGCCTACCACTTCCTGCGCGACCTCGGCTTCCGGGAAAGCGAGGTCTATCGCGCCATCGTGTTCCGCCCCCAGGACGGCCAACACCATATGGTGACGCTCTGGTTCGAATCGCCCGACGATCCCTGGGTTCTCGACCCGACCGGTGCCATGACGGCCGGCATGCCGCGCATGTCCGAACGGTCCGAGTGGGTGCCCCTCAAGCTCTTCAGCGAGACCGAGGAGTACACGGTGGAGCGGATCGGCACGCGGGTGAGCTGGCGCCCGGCGGCACCCTAGAGGCGGCCTCTCTCCCGGTTCCACGGCCGTCCGGTAGACTGTCGACGTCGTGGCCGACGACTCCCTGCATCCGATCGAAGCTTCCCGCCTGCACGCGCGGCGCGAGCGCGTCTTCCTGGTCCTCGCTGGCCTGTTCCTGGGCACCCTCGCGATGCTCAACATCCTGGGGGTGACTCGCTTCATCCAGGTCTACGAGCACGTGGGCGAGGACGGTCGGTCGCTGGTCTTCGCGGTGGCGGTCGGGGTGCTCCCCTATCCGGTCACCTTCCTGTGCACGGACTTCATCAGCGAGCTGTACGGTCGCACGCGGGCGAACGCAGTGGTCTGGATGGGTCTGCTCCTGAACCTCTGGGTGCTGGCGATTCTCTGGCTGGGGGGTGTGCTGCCCGGCTTCGAGACGATCGATCCGGCGACGGGCCGGATCGTGGCCGACGCGGCCGGGCGGCAGCCCGTCTTCTTCGAGGTCCGGGCCCTCGCCTTCGGGGCCGTCCTCGCATCGATGATCGCCTACATGGCGGCCCAGTTCTGCGACGTCGCCCTGTTCCACTTCTGGAAGCGGGTGACGCGGGGACGCATGCTCTGGGTCCGGAACAACGGTTCCACCCTCGTGAGCCAGCTCATCGACAGTACCGCGGTCATCCTGATCACCTGGCGGATCGGAGGGCTGGAAGCCGTGCTCGACGGCGATCGGCCCGTGGCGCCCCAGCTGGGGCTCCTCATCCTCACCGGGTACGTGTTCAAGTTCAGCATGGCGCTCCTCGACACGCTGCCCTTCTATCTCGGAGTGGGATGGCTGTCGCGCTACCTCGAGATCGATCCGTTCGCCGAGCACCGCGCCGACGAGGAGGAGACCCGCCTCGGTGAAGCCTGACCCGGGGGCGACCGCTCGCGCGTCGGATCCTGCCGCGCTCTTCGTCTACGGATCTCTCCGCGAGGGTCTGGTGCCGCGCGGCCTGCGGGCACTCGTCGCCGGGCTCCCCCGGATCGCGGTCGGATGCGTGGAAGGCTCGCTCTACGACCTCGGCCGTTATCCCGGGCTGGTCCTGGAGCCCGGCTCCGGCCGGGTCGTGCAGGGCGAGATCCTCGCACTGGCCAGCGACCCGGACGCGCTGGCCGCCCTCGATCGCTACGAGGGCTACGACCCGTCCCATCCCGGAGCATCCATCTTCGTCCGGACTCGCCAGCGCGTGCAGCTCGGGGATGGTGGCGAGCGCGTCTGCTGGCTCTATCGCTACGACGGCCCGACAGGTCGGGCCTCGCGCGTCGAGAGCGGCGACTGGCGTCGCCATCTCGCGGCACGGAGCGGGCAGGGTGCCGACGAGGTGGCGGATGCCTGATTCCCGGGGGCTCGGGGTGCGGCCGTGGGCGCACCAGACCCCGGTGCGGAACGGCCATGACGTCGCCCCGACCCGGTCGCCCGACGGCGGCGATCGTCGGCAGCGTGCTAGCCGAGTGTCCGGGAGAAGGCGTCGCGCAGGCATTGCTGGGCGCTGTGGACGGCCCGCTCGAGGTCGCCGATCGCTTCGAAGCCGGCGACCCGGGTCACCACTTCGGCGACGTCTCCCCGTGTCCCGAACGCGGAGTCGGGGCGCCCGACCGTCATGCGCAGGGCCGACTCCACCCGCCGCAGCAGGTCGAACGCACCGATCGCCTCGTCGGCGCCGCGGAGCAGTCCGAGGCGCCCGGCCCGATCGAGCGTCGGGTTGGTTGCGCGGGTCCGCAGCTCGGCGCGACGCGGGCCGTAGCAGAGCGCCAGATACTGGGCGAGGAACTCACCGTCGACGATGCCGCCCGCCGCATACTTGAGATCGATGCGATCCGGGCCCTGGCGCGAGAGCTCGGCCTCCATCCGCGCGCGCATGCGGCGGATCTCGCCGGCGAGGTCGGGGTAGGAGAGATGCTCGAAGAGCGCCGAATGCACCACCTCGGCCACCCGCTCACCGAACGACGCGTCGCCGGCCGCCGGTCGGGCACGCAGGAGGGCCTGCGCCTCCCACACCTGGGCCCGCTTCTCGTGGTAGTGACGGAACGAAGCGAGGCTCGCCACCAGTGCCCCGCCGTGTCCGGAGGGTCGGAGCCGGGTGTCGATCTCGTAGGCCCGGCCTGCGCCCGTGGGCGTGACCAGATACGAGATCAGGCGCTGGGTGAGACGCGCGAAGTACTCCTGGGCGTGGAGTTCCCCGGCGCTCGCCTCGCGCTGGCCCTCGTACAGGAAGACCAGGTCCAGGTCGGAGTGGAAGGTCATCTCCTGGGAGCCGAGCTTGCCGAGTCCGAGCACACACAGGGGTACGAGCCCGTCTGCGGTGGACGGGGGTGCCAGGTCGGAGGCCCAGTGCTCCGTCACCAGCTCAAGCGCGCGCTCGAGCACGCGATCGGCCGTGGCCGTGAGCGCCGCCTGGGCCGTCGTCTCGTCGATGAGGTGTCGAAGTCTCAGGATCGCCACCCGAACGAACGCGTCCTGGCGCAGCCACCGGAGACCGTCGAGCTCGCTCTCCAGGTCCTGGCCCGGAGGCACAGGAGGCATCCGCTCGTTCGCCGCATCGAGCGATTCGCTCCGGAAGGTCGCCACGAGCTCGGGCCGCCGGCCGAGGTGGGTGACCAGCTTCGGGTCGGTCGCACAGAACAGTCCGAGAATCGGTCCGACCTCGGGGTGGTCGCCGAGCGCCTCGAGCTCTGCGGGCGCGCGTTGGGCGACGGCGTCGAGCAGACGTTCGAGGGGAGGACGCGCGCGTGCGCGCAGGGGCGCCGGCGTCGCCTCGAGCACGCGCCGCGCCAGGGCCTTCGGGTCGCCACATGCTCGCGCCCAGACCCGTGGGTCGGGTCCGTCGGAGCGGGCCCGCCCCGCCTGCTCCATCCCGAGCGATTCGAACACCTCACGGACCCCTTCACGCTCGCGATCGAGGTCGGCGCGGAGCCGTGCGGCGGCGGCCTCGGCGTTCTCGTCGAGGTAGCCCATGCGCCGGGCAAGCCGCCGCCAGCCGCGGGCGGCGTCGGGGTGCTCGTGGGGCTGGCGGTCCTGCTCCATCTGGATGCGATGCTCGACGCTTCGCAGGAATGCGTAGGCCCGGTCGAGCCGCTCGGCGGTGCTCTCGGGCAGGAGACCCTGCTCCGCCAGGGCGGCCAGCGCATCGGACGTCCTGCGCACCCGCAGCTCCGGGTGCCTCCCCCCGTACAACGACTGGAGCGCCTGCACCACGAACTCGGCCTCCCGGATCCCGCCCGGGCCGAGCTTGACGTTGCGCTGCGCGTCCCCCGACTCGCTCTCGATGCGCTCCTTCAAGCTGTGCACGCTCTGGATGACGTCGTACGAGCCGTAGCTGCGATAGACGAAGGGGCGCATCTCCTCCATCAACCCCTCCCCGAGGTCGAGCCGGCCGGCGCAGGGGCGTGCCCGGATCCAGGCGATGCGCTCCCAGGTGCGCCCCCAGGCCTCGTACCATTCCACGAGGCCCGGGATCGAGTTCACGAGCGGGCCGCTGCGGCCTTCGGGCCGGAGGTCGAGGTCGACACGGAAGGCGATGCCCTCGGCCGTCGTCTCGCCCAACAGAGCGCGCAGGCGCGTCACCGTGCGCGACAGTCGTTCGTGCAGGCCGGCGTCGCGACGCTGGGCTTCGGGAAAGGCGAAGATCAGGTCGACGTCCGAGGAGTAGTTGAGCTCGCCGCCGCCGAGCTTGCCCATGGCGATGACGAGGAGCTGGCCCTCGACGTCCAACATCCGTTCGAGGGCGGCGAGTCCCACGCGGATGCAGCCCTCGGCGAGGTCGCTGAGCTCTCGGGCGGTCTCGGCGAGCGGTGCGCCCTCGAGATCGCGGCCCGTGATGCGCGCGATCTCCGGCGAGCGCTGGCGCCCGATCCGGTCGCCCGGCGGCGGGAGCGGGGGGCGCCCGTCGTCGAGCGCGGCCGCCGCCGCGAGGGCGTGCGCGGCCGATCGCGGCGCGACCGGCCCGTCGCCGAGCAGCTCCGCAAGCGTCTCCTGGCTTCGCGGCAGCCGCCGGGACAGGAACTCCGAGCCGCCCAGCACCCGGACCACGCGGCTCCAGCCCGCGAGCGAGGCCTTCCGGCAGAGTGTGGGATCCAGGCGCTGGGCTGCGGAGACGGCCAGCTCGGGTCGGGCCGTGGCGAGCACGGCCGCCAGACGCTCGACGCGCTGCTGCTCCGAGAGCCCGAGTGTCGCTGCCAGTGTCGACCAGTCGGCCCGAAGCCTCTCGGGCTGCTCCACGCCCGCCCGCGCGAGTCGCTCCTCGGGCGCATCCCCGTGTTCGATGGCCGCTGCGAGTTCGCCGAAGGTCGACACGGGTTCAGGGGCCGTCGGTTCCGGTCTCGACCTCGAGGTCGAGCTCTTTGCGCTGGCGTTCGGCGCGTGCGGCCGCCTCGGCGCGCTCGCGCTCGATCTCGATCTTCAGGCTCTTGCGGGCCTCTTCGGCCCGTTCGCGCTCGGCTTCGACGCGCTCCCGCCTGAGCTCGACGACCCGGCGCTCGAGCAGACGGTTGCGCTGGGCGATGAGCGCGCGCGGAAGCTCGGGATCGGGCGCGCCGGGGGCGTGCTGGATGGTCCGCGTGGCGCGCGCCCGCGAGCCGTCGCCCGCGACCGCCACCACCTCGAGCTGGTTCTTTCCGGGAGCGACCGGAACCAGTGCGCTCCACGATCCATCGGCGTTGATCAGGACGTGGCTCGCGTCCTCCTCGGTGGTGAGGTTGCGGATCGAGATCTCCTCGATGTTCGCGAACGACACGCCCTCGACCACCTGGACGAGATCGCCCGGGTCGCGAACCGGCGTGAAGTAGCCGTTCGTGCGCGCGGCCATCTCGACGGTGGCGATCGGGCCCTGGAGCGCCTCGGGGCCGATCGCGAAGGAGTGGATCCGGACACCCGCGCGGCGCGCCCGGTCGGACGCGCGCAGCACCGCACGGACGTTGTCGCCGATGTAGTTCTCGTACGGAAGGGTCGGCTCCCCGTCGGTGAAGAAGAGCACGACCTTCTCGCTGTCCGGATCGTTCTCCGAGATCCCGCCGCGCAGACCCAGCAGCTCGATCGTGGCCTGGTCCACGCCGGCGGCCATGTGGGTCATGCCATCCGCGCCACGCCGGAGGATCCGCTCGAGCCCGTCGTCGATCAGCCGGTAGTCGCTCGTGAGGGGCTCCTCGGTGATGGCCGCCTGGGGCATCCGGCGCGACGAGAAGCCACCCTGCTGGGCCGGCTGGCCCGCGAAGGTCACGAGAGCGATCCGGGTGCTGCGGGCGTCGAGACTCCGCAGCAGACGACGGGCCGCCGCGACCTCGGCCGCGAGGATCGAGTCCCCTGGGTCGCTCGAGCCCATGCCGAAGATCGCGCCGACGGTGCCCAGCCGGGGCTGACCGACGACCCCGTTGCCATTGACGTCGGCGCCGGTCGGCTCGTTCGTCGAACCCGACGTGTCGAGCACGAAGACCACGTCGAAGCGCCGGAACTCGCCGAGTAGGGCGATGGCCTGGCCGGCGACGAACGCGCCGATGTCGCTCCCGATGATCGCGTCCTCGTCCGGTTGCTCGATCTCGAGCCGGAGCTCGGCCTCCCGGGGGCCGGCGGCGCCGAGCAGCGCCTCGCCCTCGGGTAGTCGGGGTGCCCGCCGGCCCCCCGGTGGGGCGGTGGTTCGGGCGGGCTGGGGCCGCGCGGGGGGCGGGCCCGGCGCCTGGGTCCCGGGAGGCGGTGAGGGTGGGCGCGGCGCAGCGAAGGGGTTGTCGGCGACCTCGGGCACGGCCACGGCCTGGGCCCGGAAATCCGAGAAGGGGCGACCGAGGCCGTCTGCCAGTGGGCTCCGCAGCGCATCCAGGACTCCGCTGATCGGCGCGGCGCCCACCCTCAGGGTGTTGCCCATGGGCCAGGCCGCCTCCAGGATCCCGATCACGCGTCCCGAGCTGGCCGAGACCACCGGGGCGCCGCCCCACCCGCGGAGATCGACGGGCACGTCGAGATCGATCTCGAAGCGCGTATCGCTCACCTCCACGATGGCGCCGAAGATGTCGTCCTCGTCCTGCGGGATGTGCTGGGGAATCCCGAGCAGCTTGACCCGCGCACCCGGACGCAAGCCGTCGCGGCTCGGCTCGAGCACCCGCACGTGATCGGGGGCGCGGTCGAGCGCGAACACGACGTAGTCGTCGCGGAGGGTGCCGCCTCGCGTCCGGAAGGGCCGGCCCGGCGGGACCAGATACCGGCTCGACACCGTCACGTGGCGGTCGGACCGGGGTAGATCGAACGAGACTTCGCCCGCGTCGGCCAGCTCGACGAGATCGAAGCTGTGGGCGGCGCCGACGGCCGCGACACCGATGTCGTCGAGCACCGGAATGAAGAAGACCGTGCCGCGTGCGACGGCCCCATTCGGGGTCTGCCAGCTCGACCGCGCGACGGCGGACGAGCCGGCGACCTGGGCCTGGGCGGCCCCGCCGCCGAGGGCCAGTGCGAGCGTCATGAGCCACGGGGCGGGGCGGCCGCGACCGCGACTCCGCGCGGCAGTGGGGGGGGTGTGGCGGCTTCGTGTCACGGTCGTTGGCTCCTCTGGCCTGCTCGCGACGGTCGATCGCGCGGAGGTCGTTCTCGCGGGGGCGGTCTGGCCTCCGGGACGTATCGCGACGGCTGCCCGATGGAGGCTAGGAAAGCGGTCTCGGCATGTCAGGCGAGTGGTTGACCCGGTGGGCCGCCACTGTCTAAGATCCACGCCG
>CAYYUT010000028.1:0-14892 GCA_964474935.1 uncultured Spirochaetales bacterium | reverse complement strand
GCTATCGCGGACGCATGGGAATCTTCGAACTCTTGCGTATGACGAGTGCCATGCGTGAGATGACATTCAAAGGCGAACCGACCCAGGCGGTCCGTCGCGTGGCGCGCATTGGCGGCATGAGAACATTGCTGGAAGATGCTGTCCTGAAGGTAGTTACGGGGGCAACGACTCTCGAAGAGGTCCTCTCGATCTGTCACTCCGAGCAAGAAGCGGCCTGATCCGGCAAGGCCCTATTTTCCCAGCCCGAATGCCTCTAGGGTTGCGGCGCTCGCCCGAAAATGCCGGACCTGTTGAAGTGCTGCCCTTTTGATGACAAAATACAGTTCGCCGACCTCGACACGAGGAAAGCTGTCTCACGCTGGCCCGACGCGGATAGACAGGCCAGGAAGGTGATGAGAAATATCTGAGAAGTGAGCCGAATCGAGAATGTCTCTACACGAGAGAGCATTATTACTTATTCGTTCCAAACTAACAGATATTTTCAGAATTTTTGGGATTTTTTTTGGTGTCTCTTGGCTCCCCCGAGATAATGTCAACAGTGACGCAAGCACAACATGTCTTCGCTTTTTCTTGGTGCTCCTTTTCTCCACCAAGATTGTGCTACCTGTTTGTCTCGGCCTTCATGAGGTTTGATTGTGGCTTCCGGTAAGGTATTGATCGATAAACTGTTATCTACAGTTATCGAACTCTCAGCAAGTGACTTGCACATCACCGTTGGACAACCCCCCGTCATCCGCCACAACGGACGGATGCGACGACTCCAGACCAAGATCCTCGACAACGACGATACGACGGCGTTGATGAAGAGTATTACGCCCGACCGTTGTCAACAGGAATTGCAGGAAGTGGGTGGGTCCGACTTCGCCATTGAATACATCGACGGATTTCGCTTCCGCGTCGCGGTGTTTAAGCAACGAGGGAGCATCGGGCTCGTCCTGCGACGAATCCCGAGTAAGTTCCTCTCGTTCGAACAGATGGGAATGCCCGAGGCGATCAAGCGTTTGATCACACGCCCGCGTGGTTTGTTGCTCGTGACTGGGCCGACGGGGTCCGGCAAGACGACCAGCCTTGCGAGCATGATTAACTTTTTGAATCACAACTACGAACGGCACATCATCACCCTCGAAGACCCGATTGAATACTTCCACAACCACAACAAGGCGACGATCAACCAGAGAGAAATCGGCGTCGACGTGCCGGGCTTTGGCGAGGGCATTCGTCGTGCACTGCGGATGGACCCGGACGTGATACTCGTGGGTGAGATGCGGGACCTCGAAACGATCCACGCGGCGATCGAAGCCGCCGAGACGGGTCACGTCGTGTTCGGCACGCTCCACACGAGTTCTGCCGCGAGCACGGTTAACCGGATCATCGACGTGTTCCCGCAGGAGCAACAAGACCAAATTCGGACCCAGCTGTCGACCGCGTTGATGGGCGTACTTTCGCAGACGCTGTTGCCGAAGAAACCTGATGGCGTCATCGCGGCCTACGAAATGATGGTCGTCACGCCCGCGATCCAGGCCCTCATCCGTGAAAACAAGACGTACCGGATCGACTCCAGCATCCAGACCGGGCGGAAAGAAGGGATGTTCTTGCTCGACGAAACCCTCTTCCGACTTTGGGAAAAAGACCTCATCGCCAAGGAAGACGCCTTGTTGAAGGCTCAGAAGCCCGGAGAGTTGGCATCCCGGATTCGTCAAGCCGAGATCGGCGAGTTGGAGGACGACGACGACTTCGATGAGGACGAGTATGAGGACGATGATTTCGACGAGGATGATTTTGATCGTCCTCGTCCGCGTCGACGACCCCGTCGGCGAGACGGACCCGACGGCACGGACGATTTCGCCGACTTCGACGAGGATGAGGACGACGATTATTAACGGCTTCTGGGAGTGTCTCCTCTCGCGAAAGGCATTCGAATAAATACGAGTCGTGCTGGAACCCCGAGCATGCGTTTGCCCTTAGGCAACAGCACATGCCACCCAGACTTGTTGAAAAAGGCAGAGTGGGTGGCATGCATCTGTTTAGACCAGGAGCATGGTCCAAGACTAGCGGGTCCGAAACGTTCCAAATCTGTCCCGTATTTATTCCAACGCCCTCGCGGAAGGCGACACTCCAAAATTCGAAAGAATACGACAATTATGCATTCGTCATCACGAGCCACATAATAAAACCAATCACGGAGAACGGAAGGGAGTTCTGGTCTAGCGCAACAAACGAGAACTTCCTCACGCACCCATTCGGTCATTCTCGACCCATACGCTCCGAAAGAAAAAATACACAATGCCGACGCCAAACGAAAACAACCCAGAAAAGAAGCCCACGCCGCAGCCAACAGGGAACCGTCCTGCCCAACAAGGCAAACCGACCCAACGACCCGTTCAGCGGAAACCGCCCCAACCCGGGGCAACGCCAACACAAGGAACGCCGCGACCGAAACAAAATCCGGGACAGAAACCTGCAGGACAAGCCGGCTCGCAGCAAATCCAGAAAAAGCCGAATCCCCAACAAGGACAACAACGCCCCCCGCAGTCCACCGGAGTCCAGCCAACGAACAAAAAGCCTGTGCCCAAGAAACCGGCACCGCCCAAAAAGAAACCCACGCCACAGAAAGTGATGCCCGGTTCTTCGTCGGGGACGCGTTCACTCGAACAGGTCCTGATCGACCTCGGGTACATGGACGAAGAACAGCAATGGGAACTCCAGGCCGAAGCCGACACGACGGGGCAAGACATTGGCCAGGTGGCCATGAATCGCGGCCTCATCAACGAAGAACAACTCCTCCAAGCCAAGGGCGAACAACATGGCCTGAAGGTCGTCAACCTGGAAGAGAACAAGCCTCAACCCGAGGCTGCCCAGCACCTCCAACAACAGATGGCCGAGGTTTACAACGTCATCCCGTATGCCTTCAAGGATAACGTCCTGACGATCGTCATTGGCGACACGCAGAAACTCGAAGCCCTCGACGACTTACAACGACTCTTGCAACTCGAAGTCACCGCCGTGTTGGCCCCCGCGGAGCAGATCGAGGAGTGGCTCCCAAAGGTCTACAGCGACGAAGAAGAAGAAACGATCATTAGCATCATCGAGGCCCTCGAGAGCGACCCGAAGGCGAAAAAAACATCTCGGGAAACGGGTTATGACCTCGCCGACAAGGAACAATTCGAAGACGTCGCCCCGGTCCGAAAGCTCATCAACATGGTCATGCTCATGGCCATCAAGGATAATGCCTCGGACATCCACTTCGAACCGTTCGAAGAAGAATATAAAATGCGTTATCGTGCCGACGGCGTGTTGCTCGAACTCGTGCCGCCGCCTCGTCACCTCGCCAACGCCATCGCGACCCGTATCAAGGTCATGTCGAACCTCGACATCGCCGAACGCCGTCTCCCACAGGACGGTCGGATCGAACTCAACGTCGGCGGAAACCCCGTCGACATGCGGGTGAGCGTGCTGCCCACGATGTTCGGCGAGAGCGTCGTCATCCGGGTTCTGGACCGCAGCGTCGTGAGCCTCGACATCAACAAGATCGGGATGGAGCAAGAGTTGCTGAAGAAGTGGCACAACTTGATCCGCGTCCCGAACGGAATCGTCCTGGTGACCGGCCCGACCGGTTCGGGCAAGACGACGACGCTCTATTCGTCGTTGAACGAACTCAACGAGATCACCGAGAAGGTCATCACGACCGAGGACCCAATCGAGTACGACATCGATGGAATTGTCCAGGTGCCGATTAACTCCGACATCGGTGTGACGTTCGCCAAGTCCCTTCGTTCGCTCCTCCGGCAAGACCCCGACATCATCCTCGTCGGCGAGATCCGCGACCTCGAAACCGCCGAGATCGCGAGCCAGGCTTCGCTCACCGGCCACCTCGTGTTCTCGACGCTCCACACCAACGATGCGGCGAGCGCGGTCACGCGACTCGTGGACATGGGCGTCGAACCCTTCCTGGTGGCCTCGTCGCTGGTGGCGGTGCTGGCCCAACGCCTCGTGCGGGTGCTCTGCGTCGACTGCCGCGAGCCCTACGACCCGACCGCCGACGAATTCCGGGAGCTCGGCGTCAAGCCGCCGACCAAGCCGGTCAAGGTGTATCGAGGCGTCGGCTGCGCCGAGTGCGCCCAGACGGGCTATCGCGGCCGGGTGGGGATCTTCGAGCTGCTCCTGATCGACGACGACATCCGCACCCAGATCACCCAGAGCGTGGACGCCAAGACGCTCAAGCGGGCGGCCGTCTCGAAGGGAATGCACACGCTGCGCATCGACGGGGCCCGCAAGGTCCTGCTCGGGATCACGTCGATCGCCGAGGTGCTACGCGCCACCGAAGACGAGGGTGTCGTCGCTCAGATCTAGCGCCGATGGATGCTGGCCCATGCCGATTTTCGAGTACCGCGCCGTCACCGCCAACGGACGATCCGCCAAGGGCTTCGTCGACGCCGACAATGCGCGCGCCGCACGCCTCCAGCTCCGCCGGGACGGCTACTTCCCGACCGAACTCAAGGAGGGCGCGAGCGTTGCGCGCACGCAGCGGCCGGGAGAGCGCGGCCGCCGTATGCCCGGCTTCCTGCAGGGTGTGTCGGCGACGGACCAGGCAGTGGCGACGCGCCAGCTCGCGACCCTGCTCGGCGCCGGCGTTCCCCTCGTCGGCGCGCTGGGCGCCCTGTCCGAGCAGACCGAGAACGGGCGCCTGAAGAGCGAGCTCGGTCTGGTGCGCGACCGCGTGAACGAGGGCGCCTCGCTGGCCGACGCCCTCGCGCGAGGTGGCCTCTTCTCGGATCTGTACGTGAGCATGGTCCGCGCCGGCGAGGCGGGCGGCGCGCTCGAGCGCGTTCTCAACCGCCTCGCCGACTACCTGGAGAACCAGGTACGCCTGAAGAACAAGGTCTCCTCGATCATCATCTACCCGCTCTTCATGTTGAGCTTCTCGGTGCTCGTGGTGGTGGTGCTCGTCATCTGGGTGCTGCCCCAGATCACCCTGCTCCTCGAAGACCTCGGCCAGGAGCTCCCCTTCTACACGCGCGCGATCATCGGCGCCTCGGACTTCCTGCGCGGCTACTGGTGGGCGCTCGGCCTCGCCGGGCTGATCCTCTTCTTCCTGGGTCGGGCCTTCGTGGCGACCGAGCGGGGCAAGCTCGTGCGCGATCGCATCCTGCTGCGCGTGCCGGTCTTCGGCCGGATCACCCGAACGGTCGCGCTCTCGCGTTTCGTGCGCACCCTCGCGACCCTGCTCTCGGGCGGCATCCCGATCACGCGGGCCCTCGACGTCGGCAAGGACGTCGCGAACAATCGGGTGCTCGCCGAGGCCATCGCCCAGGCACGCACCAGCGTCACCGAGGGGGCTTCGCTCGCAGCGCCGCTGCGCGCCAGCGGCGAGTTCCCGCCCATGGTGACCCAGATGATCGAGGTCGGGGAGCGGAGCGGCGAGCTCGAAGGCATGCTCGAGAAGGTGGCCGAAACCTACGACGATGAGGTCGAGACCACCGTCTCCAGACTCACCGCCCTGCTCGAACCCGTCCTCATCCTGGTGATGGTCGGCCTGGTGCTCTTCATCATCATGGCGGCCCTCACCCCGGTGCTTCAACTCACGACTTCGGTCGGCTAGGAGGAACCCCCAAATGGCGATCGCTCGACCCCATGGCGACAGACGACGACAGCAAGGCTTCACGCTCATCGAGATCGTGTCGGTGGTGATCATCATCGGCCTGCTCGTGGGCCTGGTCGGCTACAACGTGCTGACGGCCGTCGACGACGCGCGCATCAGCGCGGCCCGTACCCAGCTCAACAACCTCTCGACGGCGCTCGACATGTATCGCCTGCACAATGCGCGCTACCCGACCACCGATCAGGGGCTCGACGCGCTCGTGCAGGAGCCGACCGTGCCGCCGGAGCCGAAGCGCTATCAGCCGGGCGGCTACATCGACCGCCTGCCCACCGATCCGTGGGGAGAGCCGTATCTCTACCGCAGCCCGGGCGAGCAGAATCCGCGCTCCTACGATCTCTGGTCCTACGGGGCCGATGGACAGCCCGGTGGCGAGGGCGAGAACACCGACATCGGCAACTGGGAAGAGGAATTCGGTCAGGCCGGATGACGGACGCCGGTCGGGCAGCGGGCTCGCGAGCCGGCTTCACGCTGATCGAGATGCTCGCGGTGGTCATCATCCTGGTCCTGATGCTGGCCGTGGCCGTACCTCGCCTCGGCGTGCTCGGATCGGGCGCGCTCTACGACCAGGCCGACCGGATCCAGGCCGATCTCGAGCTGGCCAGGCAGCGCGCCATCGTGAAGGGGATCCCGCACCGCCTAGTGATGGACATCGAAGGCGCCGCCTATCGGGTCGAATGGGAGGTGAGCGACCCCGAGCCCTCGCCGCCTCCCGTGGCGGGCGGCCGGTCGCGGGTCGAGCTGGCCGCGCCGAGCACCGCCCGCACCCGCTTCGAACCCGTCCCCGGACAGCTCGGCGACGTCTCCACCCTGCCCGACGACGTCTTCTTCGGAGCGATCGAGACGCCCGACGGCGTGATGGATTCGGGGGTGGTCTCGGTCGTCTTCGATCGGGACGGAACGGCGACCACGGCTTTCGTGACGCTCGAGAACCAGCTCGGCCAGACCGTGATCCTCGAGGTGCTGCCGCTGGCCGACCGGATCCGGGTCCACGATGTCGATTGAGGACCGGACGGGCGGCTTCACGCTCCTCGAGGTGCTCGCTGCGGTGGCGATCATGGCCCTCGTCTTCACCCAGCTCGCGGCCGGCGGCATGCAGGGGCTGGCGCTCGAGGGCGATGCCGACCGACGCCTGCGCGCCTCGCTGATCGCCGACCGCCTGCTTGCCGACATCGAGGCCCGCATCCTCCAGGACGAGGTCCCGACTCCAGGCCACTCCGAGAGCGAAGAGGACGAGTTCTTCGTCACGGTGGATGTGGGCGCCTTCGACGTGGCACTACCTCTCCAGCCCGAGCCCCCGCCCGGTCGCCGCGACACCCGCCGCCGCGCCGATCGCTCGCGCGACCCGGTGCCGAGCCTGTTCTCCGACGGTCGCCCGGCGCCGGGCACGCCCTCCCCGATCCGGAGCGTCGAGATCCGGGTGGCCTGGGAGGAGGCGGGCGATCTGCGTCGGGTGCAGCGAGCGATCTACGTGCTCGACCCGGCGGTGGTGACCGAGCTGCTCACCGCCGCCGGTATCGGCGAGACCGAGGACCAGGCCCCGATCCCCGAGGGCCTCGGCGCTCCGGAGGCCCCGTGAGACGCCGCCAGGGCTTCACCCTGCTCGAGCTCCTGGTGACGGTGGTGGTGACCCTGATCGTCGGCACCGCCGCCACGAGCTTCTACATCGACCTCTCGCGCTACAGCCAGGCGGCTTCGGAGGTGACCCGCGACGCGCGTCACGCCACCGCGGTGCTCGACCGGGTGTGCCGCGACATTGAGGCCGCGATGCTCATGGTGCGCCCCGAGGGCACCGATCCGCTCGAGCATCCCTGGCTCTTCCTCGGCGAGGGCGGCGGCGGCGAAGGCGCCGACCGGCTCAAGTTCGTGACGCGAGGACGCTACCCACGCACCACCGAGGCGTCGGTGAGCGATCTCGAGATGGTGAGCTTCCTCACGCGCGCCGACTTCGACGGCCGACTCGAGCTCTACCGCTGGTCGTCGCCGCGTCTCCCCGAGAGCCTCGACCGCCGACTGGCGAGTCCCGACGCCGAGGGGAGCTTCCTGCTCGCGGACGGCCTCGCCTCGTTCTCGGTGCGCTTCCTCGACTCCGAGGGCGCCTGGGTCGAGGCCTGGGACTCCTCTCAGCTGGTCCAGTCCGACCAGCTCCCGACCGCCGCCGAGGTCACCGTATGGCTCGACCCGGGCCCGGACGACGAGTTCCGCGAGCCCATCGGCCCGTTCTCGCGCCGCGTCGTCCTCCCGCTCCGCCCGATCGACCTCGCCGCCCAGATCGATCCGGACGGGGCCGGGGGCGACGGGGAGGACGAGGACGACGAGGAGGGCGACGACGACGAGCTCGCCGACGACGACGAAGAGGGCTGCCGCACCATCGCGCAGTGCCTCAACACCGGAGCGGCCAATACGGCGAACTCGGCGCTCCTCGACCCGGCCCTACTCGGCCAGTGCGTCGGGAGCGTCGCCATCCCGCCCCAGTTCCTGAAGCCGGAGTGCCGCTGATGCGCGACCGACGACGCGAGGAGGGCCTGATCCTGATCCTCGTGCTGCTGTTCGCGCTGCTCCTGGCGAGCACCGTCACCACCCTGCTCCGTCGCGCCAGCGTGGATGTCATGGTGGTCGAGAATCGCGACGCCTCGCGCGAGGCCGAGGCCCTGGCGCGGGGCGGTCTGGCCCTGGCACGGGCCCTCCTGATCGAGGATCTGATCCAACAATCCCAGGACGGAGAGCTCGCGGTGGAAGCCAGCGACGACCTCTGGGCCCGGATGCGCGACTTCGAGGTTCCGGGGCCGGCGGGCGGCACCCTGCGCCTCGAGATCGAGGACGCCGGCAGCCGGCTCAACCTGAATGCGCTCTTCGATGGGGGCGAGGTCCTCGACGCCAAGACCGAGGTCTTCCTCGAGGAGATCCTGGCGAAGGTGATCCTGGAGATGCCGGGACGCCCGGAGGACAAGCTCTACGATCCCCGCGATCTGGCCCGGAACCTGATCGACTTCATCGACGAGGACGAGGAGCGGCGCGACACCGGCACCGGCGAGGACGACTTCTACCAGAGCCAGGACCCGCCCTACCGGGCCCTCAACCGCCCGCTCGTGTCGCTCGACGAGCTCAGGCTCGTCGAGGGGTTCGACGGCCGGCTCGTCGAGGCGCTCGCTCCGTACCTGACAGTCTACCCCCTGGCCGGCGGCGACGGCATCAATCTGAACACCGCCCCCTCGTGGGTCCTGTCCCTGATCTACCACGGGGTTTCGGACGAGTACCGGTTGGCCGATCAGGAGCTGGTGGAGGACGTGCTCGAGGTGCGCGAATCCGGGAACGTGATCTGCGACGGAGAGACAAGCCACGAGCGCTGCATCCCGCTGCGCGAGATCGTGGCCGACGAGATCTTCCCGCCCCCGAGCTTCACCACCGAGGTCTTCACCGTGGTGGCGCAGGCCGAGGTCGGGGAGGTCGTGCGCCGGGTCGAGGCGGTGCTCGACCGCTCGCAGGAGGGCTTCCCCGCATTGCTATCGTGGCGCATCCGTTAGAAGGCAGGACGAGAGGACATGAGCCGCAACATCCTGGGACTCGACGTCGGCAGCCATTCGGTGAAGGCCGTCGAGCTCGCGCGCACGCTCCGCGACGTGAAGGTCGTCCAGCTGCGCGAACATCGTTGGGAGCCGGGCGCGCACCCTCGCGAGGAGCAGCTCCGCGAATTCCTCGGCACCCACGACCTCCCGACGGGCCACGTGGTGTGCGCACTGGCCGGGGATCGCATCTCGAACCGGACCATCCGTTTCCCCTTCGGCGACCGCCGCAAGATCGCCCAAGCCGTGCCGTTCGAAGTCGAGAACCAGGTCCCCTTCGATCTCGAGGACATCGTGATCGACTCGGCGCCCCTCTCGCGTTCGAGAGAGGGGGCGGAGCTGGTGGCCTCGGTGGCTCCGCGCAAGGAGATCGCGCTCCTCCTCAACACCACGCTCCGCGAAGCCGGCATCGATCCCCGTGTGGTGGAGGGCGAGGGCCTCGTCCTCGGCAACCTGAGCGGCCTCTTCGACCTCTCGGGTCGCCTGCTCCTGGTCGACCTGGGCCACCGGAAGACCACCGTCTGCCTGATCGTGGACGGCCAGGCCGTGACCGCGCGCTCGTTTCCGGTGGGCGGCGCCATGATCACCGAAGCGATCGCCAAGGACCTCGAATGCAGCCTCGAGCACGCGGAGCGCGTGAAGCACGAGGACGGGCTCTTCGACGCCGATCTGGACAGCCGAGCCGAGCACGCGCTCCGGGTGGTGAACCGGCTGGCGCGCGAGATCGTCCGGACCCTCGGCTCGCTCGAGCCACAGCTCGGCGGACCGGCGGGCGAGCATCTCGATCGGATCGTGTTGTGCGGTGGTGGCGCGCGGCTCCATCGCCTCGACGAGTTCCTGGCCGGGCGCACCGGGATCCACACCGAGCGTCTCGAGCTGCCCCGGGGGCCCGAGGCGAGCGCCCTCGTCGCAGGTGGCGACCCGTTGAGCTTCGCGACCGCCATCGCGCTCGCGGTGCGCGGCTCGGGCCGGGCCACCACCCGCATGAATTTCCGGCAGCACGAGCTCGCCTACCGCGTGGACCTCAACCGGATGCTCCACGAGCTGCGCTGGACGGGCGTGCTCGTCGTCCTGGCGCTGCTCCTGCTCGGGGTCCGGTACGTGGGAGCCCAGAGCAGCGAGAACCGGGGTGCCGAGGCGATCGAATCGCAGATCGAGGCGCTCTATCGCGAGGCCCTGCCCGGACGACCGGTCCCCGCCGATCCGGTGGTCGGGCTGCGCACCGCGCTCCAGGACGCCGAGGATCGGGCCGACGTGCTCGGCATCCGGCGCGGCAATCTCTCGGCCCTCGATATCCTGGCCGAGATCTCGGCGCGCGTGCCCGAGCGCATCGAGGTGGTCTTCGAGGAGCTCGGCATCGACGGGAAGCTGGTCCGGATCCGGGGCCACACGACGAGCTTCGAGGCGGTGGATCAGCTCCAGGCCGAGCTCGGTCGCTTCTCGTACTTCACGCGCATCCAGACCAGCGAGCTCGAGGCGAGCGACCGCGGGGGCATCAACTTCAACATGAGCATCGGACTCGAGCAGGGAGGGTCGCGATGAGCGAGCTCTGGGCCCGCATCCAGTCGGCCATCGCCGATCTCGAGCCGCGCGAGCGCGTGCTGCTCGCCGTGGCGGGGGGCTGCCTCGTGTTGGTGCTCCTGAACTTCGCGGTGCTCCAGCCGATTCTCGCCGGGGGACAGGACGGCGCGGTGCGCCGCGAGGCGGCCGAACGCAACCTCGAGGTGATGCGCCAGCTGCGGGCCGACTACGATGCGATCCACGAGCCCCTGTCCGCCGTCGAAGCCGAGATCACCGGCGCTCCGGGCGGCAACATCTTCACCACCCTCGAGCGTCTGGCCCGCAGCGCGGCCCTTCAGATCGAATCCATGGAGCCCCAGACTGCGCCAGGATCGCAGCACTATCGCGAAGAGAAGGTTCGGGTCGTCCTCAAGGGCGTGACCCTCTCGCAGACGACCCAGTACCTCGGCGAGATCGAGCGGGCCCGGCCCCCGCTCTCGATCAAGAGCCTGCGCATCCGCACCAAGAAGGAAGCCCCGAATCTGCTGGACGTGACGTTCACCGTCTCGTCGTTCCAGCCCGTGTAGGCCGTCCGGAGCATCCGGGCCGACGGACCACCCGCGCCCGGAGCGTCCGACCCGGCCGGTCGTGCCAACACCGACCATCCGGGTTCGGCAGCCGACCGCCGTCCCGAGGAGAGGATCCCGCGTGAGCAGCGAACCCATCGTCACCGACAACGCCCCGCCCGTCGAGCCGCGCTCGACCCCGCGCGGCGAGCCCCAGATCCCGCGCGGCTGGCTTCGGGTGGGGCTGCCGCTCGGGATCCTGGTCCTGACCGCGCTCTTCACCTTTCTCCAGTTTCCCTTCGAGCGCCTCGCCCCGTGGGTCTCGTCGCAGCTCGGGCGGGCGCTCGGAGCCGAGGTGAGGCTCGCCGGGCTCGACGTCGGCCTCGGCCTCACGGGACCCATGCTCCACCTGCGCGATCTCGAGGCCATCTGGCCCGGCGGCGAGACCCTCGAGCTCGGTCGGGTCCGGGTGGCGCCGGCAGCCAGCCTGTCGTGGGCGTTCGGTCGGCCGGCGCTCTCGATCACCGCGGCGGGCCCGTCCGGCGACATCGACGGCCGTGCCACCCTGGGCGACGAGCCGGCCTTCGACGGGAATCTGGTCCAGATCGATCTCGGGCTGATCCCGTTCGACCTGCTCGCTCCGGGCCTCGCCCTCGCGGGGCGGGCCGATCTATCCGCCGATGTCGAGGTGGTCGAGAGCGAGCTGTCTGGCGATGCCACCTTCTCGGCCAACGCGGGCTCGATCGGCTACCCGAGCCTTCCCATCGACATCCCCTACCAGAATCTGCTCGGGGTGCTCCGTTTCGGCGACGACGCGCTCGTCCAGGTGCTGAGCCTGGATCTACAGGGTCCTCTGCTCTCGGCCCAGGTGGAAGGCAAGGTCGGGCGGGCGCTGCGGCTGGCGCAGGCGCCGATCGACCTCGAGGTCCTGCTGGAGGTGGAAGACCCGAACGTGAGGCCGGCGCTCCAGGCCTCGGGTCTGCGCATCGGTGCGGACGGACGCCTCGACATCCGGCTCACCGGCAGCGTCTCACAGCCCCGCGTGCGCTGAGAGGGCGGGCAGGGACATGGCCGGAGACCCCCTCCAGCGCATCTTCAAGACCCTCGCCGACCCGACCCGTGTCCGCATCCTGGCACTGCTCGAGCGCGACGAGCTCTCGGTCCAGGACCTGATGGACGTCCTCGGGATGGCCCAGTCGCGGGTCTCGCGACACCTCGGGATCCTGCGCGAGGCCGGCCTGCTCGACGATCGCCGCGACGGCACTTTCGTCTTCTACCGCTTCCCCCTGCCGACGGAGGGCGCCTGGCGCGACGCCTGGGAGCTCGTCCGGCGGGAGCGCCGCGACGACCCCGTGGCCGAGCGCGACCGGGCAGCGCTCGAGCGGCGCCTCGAGAAGCGCCGCCTCCAGACCCGCGCCTTCTTCGACTCGGTGGGCGCGGAGTGGGATGCACTACGCAAGGTGTTCGACGACGATCTGCTGCGTGCGCGCGCTATCAATCGACTCGTGGCCCCCGGCCTGCGCGTGGCCGATGTCGGGACCGGGACCGGTGTGCTCGCGATCGAGCTCGCGCGCCTCGGCATGCGGGTCACGGCCGTCGACCAATCGGAGCAGATGCTCGCCGCAGCCCGGAAGAAGCTCGCCTCCCACGCCGGTCTCGATGTCCAGCTCCGCCACGGGGACATCGCCCACCTCCCGATCGGCGATGCCGAGATGGACGCGAGTCTGGCCCACATGGTGCTCCGGTACCTGCCGAGTCCTGCGGACGCCATCCGCGAGATGGCACGCGTCGTCCGGCCCGGCGGGGTGGTGGTGGTGATCGACTTCGAGCGCCACGACCGCGAGTGGATGCGCGAAGAGCTCGGGGTGCTGTGGCTGGGATTCCCGGCCGACGAGGTGCGCTCGTGGATGGAGGCGGCCGGGCTCGAGGACGTGGCGATCGCGCCCGAGGCGACGACCGCCTCGGGCGAGCTCCCGGCGGCCTTCGTGGCGACCGGGCGCCGACCGGACTGACGGAGCCGTGGAGCGCGCCATCCTGGGCGTCCTGTTCGACGCCACCGGAACCCTCTTCGAGCTGCGCGAGAGCGTCGGCGAGACCTACGCCCGGCTCGCGCGCCCCCATGGCCCTGGGCTCCCTGCGGGCCGGCTCGACGAAGCGTTCCACCGCGTGATCGGCGCTGCGCCCCCGGTGAGCTTTCCCGAAGTCCCCTCCGTCGAACGCGACGCTCTGGAACGTGGCTGGTGGCGGCAGCGCGTGCGCGAGACCTTCCGGGCGGCCGACCAGACCGCCCGCTTCCACGACTTCGACGCCGCCTTCGAGGCTCTCTTCGCGCACTACGCGGGCGCCGCCGGCTGGCGCTGCGTCCCCGGGGCCGAGGCGCTCCTGGCCCGCTGCCGGGGGGCCCAGCTCCGGGTCGGCGTGGCCTCCAACTTCGATCATCGGCTCGAGGCCATCCTCGCGGACCTCGGGCTCTCCGAGGGCGTCCAGGCCTGCGCACGGCCCGGGCTGCTCGGGCTCGCCAAGCCCGATCCGCGCTTCTTCGTCGCCGCCGCCGAGACGCTCGGACTCGACCCCGCGACGCTCGCCTACGTGGGCGACGATCCGCCCGACACGCTCGCCGCGGCGCAGTCGGTCGGCCTCCGGACCGTGGCGATCGGCACGCCTGCTAGTCTCGGAGACGTCTGGAATCAGCTCGCTGGTGCGATCGGGAAGCCTCGAAGAGGCGCCGCCGCCCCGGGCACGAAGGGAGGAACATGAGCTCGGGCGCCACCCACGACGCCTCGGCGCGGAGCGTCGGATTCTTCCGCGATCGATTCGATCTCGACGAGACGCGTCTCGAGGCATCCCTCGACGTCACGCTCGATCGCCCGGTCGACCACGCGGATCTCTTCTTCGAGTACACCACCGAGGACTCCGTCGCGCTCGAGGAGGGCCTGGTAAAGCGCGGAAGCCGTCACCTCGAGCAGGGGGTAGGCGTCCGCGTCCAGACGGGCGAGCGGCAGGGCTATGCGCACTCCGACGAGATCACCGCCGACAGCGTCAAGCTCGCGGCCGAGACCGCGCGGGCCATCTCCGAAGGCACCGGCGAGACGCGCTCGGTGTCGGTGCGGCAGGGTGGCGTGGCCGGCCGCGCCCTCTACCCGGTGGCGGCCGCCCCGCCCGAGGTCCCGGTGGAGCGCAAGGTGTCGCTCCTCGAAGAGATCGATGTCTACGCCCGCGCCCGCGACCCACGCGTGCAACAGGTGATGGCGAGCCTCGTCTGCCAGCAACGACACGTGCTCGTCGCGGCGAGCGACGGCACCTTCGTCGGCGACGTCCGTCCCCTGGTCCGCCTGAACGTCCAGGTGATCGCCGTCGATCCGAGCGGATCGCGGCGCGAGGTGGGATCAGAGGGGATGGGGGGACGCCTCGAGCTCGACTCGCTCTTCGCAGCCGACGCCTGGAAGCCCCTGGTCGACGAGGCCGTGCGGGTGGCGGTCCTGAATCTCGAGGCCGAGCCCTGCCCGGCCGGGACCTTCGACGTGGTGCTCGGACCGGGATGGCCCGGGATCCTGCTGCACGAGGCCGTCGGCCACGGCCTCGAGGGCGACTTCAACCGCAAGAAAAC
>CAYYUT010000027.1:0-14941 GCA_964474935.1 uncultured Spirochaetales bacterium | reverse complement strand
ACGTCCGATCGCCCCGCGAGCGGGTGATCGAGGTGCTCGGCGAGCCCGACACCACCGCCATTCGCCCGCACGGGTATCGCGTCGACAGCTACGTGCTCGAGCGCGGCGATCCCCCGAACGGCAGCCGCGCGTTCGGTCACGTGATCGCCGATCTCTACAGCTTGGGTCTCTGGGAGCTGATCGGAACGCCGCTCGAGATCGGACGGATGTTCGGGGGGAAGCGTCGGTTCCTCATCTTCTACGACGGCAATGACGCGATCGCCGAGATCGACGAGCTTCGTGTGGCCGACGACCCGGATGTCGCGCAGCCGGAGGTCGGCGACGCAGGCGAAGCGCATGCGGCAGACGGCGACGCCACGGGCAGTACGCCCTGACGGCGGCGATCGGGCCCCTCGCCCGGCCCGGCTCGACATCGGGCGGAGGCCAGTCACCTTCTCGTTCGAAGCGCCCGAGAGGAACGAGAGGAACTTCCATGACCCGAATCATCACGCTGGCTCTGACAGCGGCCGCCGGTCTGGCCTTCGCCTTCGGCCCGACCGGAATCGCCACGGCCGGTCACCACAAGTACGACCGCGAGAAGAAGACGACCGCCGCGACCGAGGCGCCCGACATCGTCGACGTCGCCATCGATGCCGGCTCGTTCACCACCCTCGTGCAGGCCGTCCGGGCCGCCGGGCTCGTCGATACCTTGAAGGGCGACGGTCCCTTCACCGTGTTCGCACCCACTGACGAGGCGTTCGCCAAGATTCCGAAGGACCAGCTCGCTGCGCTCCTCGCAGACAAGGAGCAGCTGACGGCGGTGCTCACCTACCACGTCGTGCCGGGGCGCGTCACCGCGGCAGACGTCGCAAATCTGAGCTCGGCGAAGACCGTTCAGGGCGGAATCATCGAGATCGCGACCGAGGGCGGTGTCACCGTCGACGGTGCCCGAGTCGTCCAGACCGACATCGCTGCCCGGAATGGCGTGATCCACGTGATCGAC
Organism: uncultured Spirochaetales bacterium; assembly: GCA_964474935.1. Classification (GTDB taxonomy): domain Bacteria; phylum Myxococcota_A; class UBA9160; order UBA9160; family JAFDDA01; genus CAYYUT01. The sequence continues at coordinate 13,959 of CAYYUT010000027.1, read as the reverse complement.
ACGGTGATCCTCCCGGGCGCCTGAAGTCATCACTCCCGTCCGACTGGGGCCAGACGCTGCGCCCCTGACCCGGACGGCTGCCTGAGCGGATGCTCTGCGCCGGATTTGCAGATCGATGCTCGTTCCGGCCTCGTCCGCTCCTTCCCCCAGCTACGCATCGCGTCATCGCCGGCGGGTCCTCCGAGGACCCGCCGGCCTTCGCGCGGCCGCCGCTCTGCCGACCGCCATCGCGCGGGCCGCGGCGCTCTGGCCCACACGCCTCTGACCCCTCCCGCCTCCGGCGTCGACCCGACCCCACCCGGTCCGGCGTCATGCGAACCAATGGCGGACGCCGCGGCCCACGTGGCTCTGTGCAGCGGGCCGCATCCGGAGGTCCGGCTGAGGTATGATGCCCCCGGTCAGCCGCCCGAACGCTCCTGAACTCGCCGGGCCCGTCGCGCGGAATGCTGCTGTGGTCGATCTGGGGAAGATGGTTCCGACGCCGTGATGCACACACTGCACCGCCTCTCCTCGAGTCCCGCGTCCGGCGTCTGGTTGCTGTTCGCCTGCTTGGCCTGTTTCGCCTGTGGTGAGCCTGCGAGCGATCCGCGCGTCTTCCGCGTGGCCAACCGCTGCTACGCAATCGGAGCGCTAGCGCCCGGGGTCGAGGCTCCGCTCTTGCTCGGACGACTCGAGTCGGGCGAGGGCTATGCCTTCTCCAGCCAGGCGCCCGCCGCCGCCACCCCGTTCTTCCTGAAGCCCTCGGGGCTTGGTACGTATCTCTTCTACGACGAGGCCGGCGGCTATCTCGTCTCCGACGGCGCCGAGCTGACTCGGGATACCGAGCTCGAGTCCGACGTCCTCCTCGACGACGACGGACTCGGGACCGGGGCCGAGTGGGCGATCGAGTTCTCCGCCTCGCAGCACCCCCGGCCCCTGCGGGTGCAGCATCTCGAGACCGGGGTCATCCTCGCCGCCGAAGGGGTCGTCGCCGACGCGGCCGAGGCCGACGAGGTGGTGCTCTTCCCGCGCGACGACTGCACCGAGCACCCAGAGGCCTCGCTCGACGCCATCGGCCGGGTTCGCAAACGCGAGTTCGACGACGGCACGCTCTTCGGGATCGTCGATACCCATTCCCACATCTTCACCAACCTCTCGTTCGGCGGGGGTGGCATCTTCCACGGGGCCCCCTTCCACCCGCTCGGTGTCGAGCACGCGCTCTCCGACTGCTTGCAGTTCCACGGTGAGGAGGGCCGACAGGACGTTTTCGGCTTCGGCTTCGAGAATCCCGAACTCGATCCGACGACGCTTCTCGGGACCGTCCTGCTCGGCGCGACGCCGTCGGCCAACCACGCGACGGCGGGCTGGCCGGAGTTCACCGACTGGCCCGATGCCCACCAGAGCTCGACGCACCAGACCCAGTACTACCGATGGCTCGAACGGGCCTACCTCGGTGGGCTCCGCCTGGTCGTCCAGCACGCCACGAGCAACCAGATCATCTGTGACCTCATCGCGGGACTCGACATCCAGCCGGTTCGCTACGACTGCAACGACATGGTGGCCGTCGACCGGATCATCGAGGCCACCTACGCGCTCCAGGACTATGTCGACGCCCAGGAAGGTGGCCCGGGGAAGGGTTGGTTCCGGATCGTCACCTCGCCGGCCGAGGCCCGCGAGGTGATCCGCCAGGGGCGGATGGCCGTGGTGCTCGGCATCGAGACCTCGAATCTCTTCGACTGCTTCCTCGTTCCGCCCGCAGGATTCGAGGCCTGCACCGAAGAATCCGTTCTCGAGGCCCTCGACCGCTACCACGCGCGTGGCATCCGGGCGATCTTCCCGGTCCACAAGTACGACAACGCCTTCTCGGCCGGGGATGGCCAGAAGGTGATCATCGAGCTCGGCAACATCGCTCAGACGGGCCACTTCCTGAACTTCACGCCCGACTGCCCCGACGTTCCGACGGTCTTCGACCGGGGCCGCGGGAGCTTCCGCGATCTGATCTCCGTGCGCGACGACTACTTCGGCCCGCCCCCGATCGACAACTCGCAATTCGCCACCGATCCCATCGCGACGATCGCGCCCTTTCTGCCGGATCTCCTCTCCGGCCCGACCGAAGCGGAAGTGTGTCAGGCCACCGGACTCACCGACCTCGGCGAGTTCCTCTTCGACGAGCTGATGAAGCGCGGGATGATCATCGAGATCGACCACCTGCCCCGACGCAGCTATCGCCGCGCCTTCGAGATCCTCGAAGCGGCGGACTACCCGGCTGCGGGAACCCACGGCCTGAACAACGACGGCCGGATCTACGCCATCGGGGGCGTGTCGAAGACCGGGCTGGGTCGCTGCCAGGATCCGGGTCGGCCGGGCGCGATGGCCGACAGCCTGCGGAACCGCGTCGCATTGATCCAGGACAACGGGGGATTCCCGGCCGAGGGCTTCGGCTTCGACCTGAACGGGTTCGCGGGCGCGCCCGGGCCCCGCTTCGGGCCCGACAGCGTATGCGGCGACCGGCCCCAGGAAGATCCGATCACCTATCCCTTCGAGTCCTACGCCGGCGACGTCGTCTTCGAGCCGCCGCAGCTCGGCGACCGATCGGTCGATTTCAATACCGAGGGCTTCGTCCATGTCGGTCTGCTGCCCGAGCTGGTCGAGGACGCGCGGCGCGGCGGCGTGAGCGACGCTGATCTCGAGCCCCTCTTCCGCTCGGCCGAGGGCTACCTCCGGATGTGGGAGAAGGCCGAGCAGCGCGCCGCCGAACTCGCTCCCTAGCAGGCTGCCAGGACTCGGCGTCCTGGACGCGTTCGGACCGACAGGGCTCGTCGGCACGCGGCCCGGGGCTGCGCCCGCGGATCCGGGCGCCCGCCGGCCACCCGGCGCCCGGGGTCTCGAGCCGAACGCCGTTCGCCGTCGAACCAGCGGCCGACCGGTGCCACGCGCTCCATCCAGCCTCCTCCACGACCGATGGCCGGCAGGCAGCTACCATCCGGTCGTGTTCGAACGCTTGCGCAAGGGTCGCCAGAACATGCTGCTCCGCTCGATCCAGGGGACCGAGTGGAGCCAGTTCGTGGACTACGTCTCTCCCTCGTTCCTGGACGTGATTCCGCTCTCGCACCTGTTCCAGCAGGGCCGCGAGATGGTGTCGAACGCAGCCGATGGAGGTCGTTTCCGCACGGTCCGGCAGGAGACCGAGGCGCTCCTCCGGGCTCGGGGCATGTCGATCACGATCGGCGAGGCGCCCGACCACACGCCCCCGCTCGAGGAGCTGCCCGAGGACGCACGCCGATCCCTGGGGCAGACGGCACTCGAGATCTATTTCACGCAGTTGATGCAATCGGAGACCTCGATCCTCGATCTGCGTGGTGTGCGCTGGTCGCTCGACGCCGGGACGGCCGATCGTCACTGGTTCCCGCGTCCCTTCTACCTTCACTGGCAGCCCGACTTCCTCGGCCCTGTCCGCGATCTGTACACAGGCTTCTATCACGAGGACCAGGCGCGGTTCGACGGAGCGCTCGAAGCGCTCGGACTGTCCTCCGCGGGCGATGTCCTGAACAGCCACTTCGGCGACGGCGACCAGCGGAGCGTGCGCTTCCGTGCGGAGGTGTTCCATTCAAGCTTCCACGAGGTCTTCGTGCGCTGCCGCGACGACGGGGTCTCGCTCCACCGGAACTTCCTGGCCCTCGGGATCTATCTCGCCTGTCTGTACGACCTGCTCGAGACCCTTGATCTCGAGTTCGACGTGCGTCGGGCCTTCGAGCGGTCGAGCGCATGAGCGCTCCGGGTGAGACCGGCGTCGGCAGGCCCGTTCGCGTGGCGGTGGCGGGTGCCACCGGCTTCGTGGGTCGGCGGCTCGTGCCCGCGCTCGCCAAGCGATACCACGTGGTCGGGCTCGGGAGGCACGTGCCACCGGCCGGGAGCTCGCAGCGTGACGACCGCCCGGGTGTCAGCTGGCGCCGCTGCGACCTCTTCTCGCTCCACCAGACCGAGGAGACCCTGGAGGGCGTCGATGTCGCCTTCTATCTGGTGCACTCGATGATGCCGACGGTGCGGCTCACCCAGGGCCGCTTCGAAGACCTCGACCTGCTGCTCGCCGACAACTTCGGAAGAGCCGCCGCCACGGCCGGTGTGCGCCGGATCGTCTACCTCGGCGGACTGGTTCCGGAAGGCGCCGAGCGACTCTCGCGTCATCTCGACAGCCGGCTCGAAGCCGAGCGGGCGCTCGGGGCGCACGGGGTCCCGGTGACCTCGGTGCGGGCGGCCCTCGTGGTGGGAGCGGGGGGCTCGTCGCTCGACATCCTGGTACGCCTGGTGAAACGGCTGCCCGTGATGCTCCTCCCGCGTTGGACCCGCACGCTCTCGCAGCCCATCGCGCTCGACGACGTGGTGGCTGCACTGGCCTACTGTCTGGAAGAGCCCGAGTCGACGGGTCGCGTGTGCGAGATCGGCGGACCCGACGTGATGTCCTACCGCCAGATGATGGCCGAGACCGCACGGATCCTGGGCCTGCGGCGCATCATGTTCCCGGTGCCCTTCTTCTCGCCGGGGCTCTCGCGTCTGTGGGTGTCTCTGATCACGCAGAGTCCGAAGGCACTCGTCGCACCCCTGGTCCAGAGCCTGCGCCATCCGATGGTGGTGAAAGAGAAGTGGCTCCAGGATCGGATGGGGCGCCCCGGTCAGCCCTTCCGCGAGGCGCTGCTCGATGCGATCCGGGTGGGTGCCGATGCGCGCGAGCCGGTCGCGCGATCGGTCCAGCGACTCCCCCTGCCGGAGGGTTGGGACGCCATGGACGTGGCGCGCGAGTACGCGCGCTGGCTTCCGCAGTTCCTGAGGCCGCTGCTGCGGGTCGACTTCGACGGCCACGACTGTCTGATCTGGCTGCGCGGCCTCCCGAAGCCGCTTCTCGAGCTCGCCTACGAGCCCGAGCGGAGCGATCCCGGGCGGGCCAAGCTTGCCGTCACCGGCGGGCTGCTCGCCGCCACCGAAGACGGATCGCCGCGTCTCGAGTTCCGGATCACACCCGACGGGCGACATGCGATCGCGGCGGTCCAGGACTTCCGGCCTCGACTGCCCTGGTGGATCTACGCAGCCACCCAGGCGCGTCTCCACCTGACCGTGATGGCCGCCTTCCGCCGCCATCTGCGTCGCATGGCCCGAAGCCGGGCACCCCTGCCGCCCCCGGCCGAAGGCCCGGTGCGCCTCCCGGACGAGGCGGGCTAGGAACCCTCCCCATCGCTATCGGCGGCAGTGCCAGTGGCGCGCATGCCGCCAGCAACGAACACCCGGACGGGGCCGCTCACGAACCACGACGATCGTCCGGTCGTGGTGCTCGGCGTCGAGCCCGTAGACCGACCGAGGCGCGGGCTGGCTCGCGTGATGATGGTGGTGGACGTGCCTGGCGCAGCCGGCGCCGAGGACCAGCACGGCGAGGGCGGCAGCAGCGAGAAGCGGCTTGTGCATCGCATACCTCCAGGAGCGTTCTCCTCGTCTCCTCGATGGGGTCCAACCCGCTCCGACCGGTTTGGTTTCGGGATCGGGCGGCCGCGTTCTCGGGGTATCGCCTGAGGAGGGAATCCCACGCTGCGGGCGCCGGCACTTCCCCTCAGCTTTGCCTCCGGTCGACCGATGCAAGCACGAGCAGCCGGTCTCCACCCCCCGGCGCGGAGAGCGCAGCATGGCCCGATCGGACGAGACGGACGAAGTCCGCCGCAAGATCCACGACACCGAAGCGGCCTTCGATCTCCTGAGCGATCTCGAACGCCAGACGCCCGACGAGATCCGCAAGCAGCGCAGCAGCGAACGGATCGAGATCAAGGCCCCCGTGGTGATCCATCCCGGGAACGCGAGCGACACCGGACACAAGGAGCCGGTGAGCGGAGTCACCGGGGACGTGTCGGCCGGGGGCTCGCGGGTGATGTCGCCCGTGCCGCTCCACGTGGGCGACGTCTACCGGCTGGCCTTCGAGCGCAACGTGCTCGATCTGCCGACCACCTTCGCGCGTTGCATGCGTTGTCGTCTCATCCGCGAGGACGCCTTCGAGGTCGGGTTCCTCTTCTTCACCCGCATCGAGCTCCCGGATCAGCCGGAGGACGCCGGACCCTCCGATCTGCTGGGCGGCGCGGCGGAGTCGCTCGCCTGATCGATGTCGCCGGTTGAAGCCACAGACGCGGGCTCCCTCCGCTTCGACGGAGCCTGGCGCGCGACGCTCTACGCCGAGGTTCGCGCGCAAGGCGGTGCGAGCACCACCCGCACGGAGCTCCTGCGCGGAACGCTCGGGGCCCTCGGCCGGGCCCTCGACGCCGACTACGGGGCCCTCTACGTGCGCCTGCCGGCCGAGGTCATCGAGGAGTCGTACGCTGCGGAGGCCACCGACCCCGCCTTCTGGAAGCCCCCGGTCGAGTCGCTCCTCACCGATTCCCTGAAGGAGGCGCGTCCCGTCGGACGGCTCTATCGGGGCCAGGACCAGGAGCGTCTGGTCGCGCTCGTCTCGGCGCCCATCGTGCAGCGGGACGGCTCGGTGCACGGCTGCATGGCCTTCGCGCTCCACGTCGACGAGGCGAGCGAGGCCCATGCCATCCAGGCGGCCGTCGAGTCGGCGGCCCATCTCGTCTCGTGCTGTGCGTCGCGCTTCGACGAGCCGTCCCGGCGTCGCAAGGCCGGCGAGGCGGCCGGGACCAACCTGTCGCGCGTGGCCGAGTTCCAGTCGCTTCGCGAGCTCGCCTTCGCCGTCACCAACAACCTCCGAAACCAGGTGAGCGCCGACCAGGTGACTCTCGGCCTGACCCACCAGCTCGGGATCGAGATCCTCGCCATCTCGGGCTACGACGAGATCAAGGGCGACAGCGCCGGCGTACGCTGTCTCACCGATGCGATGACCGAGTGCGCCGATGCCGGGTCGCGCATCGTCCATCAGCACGAGCGCGAATGGTCCGACGACCCGGTCTCGACGCGACACCTCCTGCACCAACGCTGGCATCAGGAGACCGGGGGCGCGGCGGTGGCCTCGCTGCCCTTCGCGATGGACGACGGCCGTACGGCGATCCTGAGCGTGCGTCGAACCGCCGATCGTCCCTTCAGCCCGAAGGAGCTCGACCGGATCCATGCCATGGTGGAGCCGTACGTTCCCACGTTTCCGTTCGTCGAGCGGGCCACGCGTTCGCTGGCGGATCACGCACGCGAGACCCTCGCGCAGCTCTGGCATCGCGCTCGCGCGCCGGAGCATCGCACTGGACGAATCGTCGCGATCGCGGCCGTCCTGTTCGCCGGATGGTTCTGCTTCGGGAGTCTCGGCTATCAGGTCTACACGCCGGCGCGGGTCGTCCCGGCCGAGATGCGTCAGCTCGCGTCGCCCTTCGAGGGACGCCTCGTGAACGTCGCGGCGCTTCCGGGCGACCGCGTCGCCGCGGGGCAGGTGCTGGCCCGGTTCGACCACCGCGAGCTCGCGCTCGAGCGCGCGCGCCTGCAGGCCGAACTCGCGGAGCAACGTGTCGAGTCGGGGCAGGCGTTCTCGGAGCGGAGCTCGCTCGACGTGCGGCTCGCCGAGGCCCGGGCCCGCGTCATCGAAGCGCGGCTCGCGACGGTCGAGCATCGCCTCGAGGCGGCCGTGCTCCGCGCCCCCTTCGACGGAGTCGTCGTGTCCGGAGATCTCAGGACCCGGCTCGGCGAACAGCTGCCTCTCGGCGAGCCGCTCTTCGAGGTCGCGTCCACGGCCGGCTTCCGACTCGAGCTCGACGTCCCCGACCGCGCTGTCGACGAGATCGCGGCGGGCTTCACGGGGGAGTTCGCGAGCGACGCCCGGCCGGACGATCGCGTCCCCTTCGAGATCGTACGTATCCATCCCGAAGCGACGTCGCGCCCGGGCGCGACGGTCTACACGGTCGAGGCCGCCGGTGATCTCGACGCTGCCTGGGTCCGCAGCGGTGTCGAGGGCGTGGCCCGCATCGAGGCGGGAGGCCGCGCTCCCTGGTGGATCCTCTTTCACCGCATCACCGACTACCTCCAGCTCCACTTCTGGCTATGAGCGATCCCGTCCCTCCGCAGAGCACCGAGCAGAGCCCCGAAGCGAGCCCCGATCCGGCCGCCAGGGCGTCGAACGAGCGCGCGCTCGCCGAGCGCCTGGCAGGCTCGCACGTCGGACTGCGGCCCGATCTCCAGGTCACCCGCCACACCTTTCGCGGCGAGGTCTCGTACCTGATCCGCGACCCGATGACGATGCAGAGCCACCGCTTCTCGGTCGACGACTATCAAGTGGTGGTATCGATCCGGGTCGAGCGGAGTCTCGGCGAGGTATTCGGACGCCTGGTCGATGAGGGCCGGCTCGAGCGGGACGACGAGGAGCGCTTCTACCAGTTCGTGCTCGAGCTCCACCAGCTGGCCTTCCTCCAGCTTCCGATCTCCGACGAGAAACGGCTCTATCGGCGCTTCGAGGCGCGCCGCGCAGCGGGCCGCCGACAGGCGCTGCGGAGCGTGCTCTTCCTGAGAGTTCCGCTCTGGAACCCCGACGCCTTCCTCGACCGCACGGTAGGTGTGATGGGCTTCCTGTTCGGTCGCAGCTTCTTCGCGTTCTGGTGCCTGGCGGCGCTGGCTTCGTCCGTTCTGGTGCTCCAGAACTGGCAGGAGATCGTGACGCCGGGACACGGTGTGCTCGATGCGGGGAACCTGCCGCTCCTGTGGCTCTCGTTGATCGGCCTGAAGCTCGTCCACGAGCTCGGGCATGCCTACGCGTGCAAGGTCCATGGCGGCGCCGTCTCGGAGATGGGCGCCTTCTTCGTCGTCTTCACCCCGCTCGCGTACGTGGATGCCACCTCGTCCTGGGGCTTCCCGAGACGGCGCGACCGACTCGTCGTCTCGCTGGCCGGAATGTATGTCGAGAGCATCGTGGCGATGATCGCGCTGGTGGTCTGGGCCACGACGACGTCGTCGATCGTCCGCCAGCTCGCCCACAACGTGATGCTGCTCGCGACGGTGGTGACGGTGGTCACCACCCTGAACCCACTGATGCGCTTCGACGGCTACTACGTGCTGAGCGACTGGCTCGAGATTCCGAACCTCCGGCCGCGCGCGTCGCAGAGCCTGCGCGATGCCCTCAAGCAGGCACTCTTCGGCATCCGGCCCACGGGCGAGCCCGTGTCGCGTCGCATGCGGACGTTCCTGGTGGGCTTCGGGCTGGCCTCCGAGATCTACCGGGTGGTGCTCGTCCTGAGCATCTCGCTGCTCCTCGCGACGAAGGCCTTCCTCGTCGGCATGGCGATCGCGGTGGGCTACGTCGGCTCGACCCTCTGGAAGGGTCTGCGCGATCTCTTCCACTACCTGTGGCGATCCCCCGAGACCGCGGCGCACCGGGGACGAGCGGCGGCGATCACGTTCGCCCTGGCCGTCGTCGTCCCGCTCGCGATCGTGGTGATCCCCGTGCCGTCCGGTGTCTTCGTGATGGGCCAGGTGGCGCGCGAGCACGAGCATCACGTGCGGGCCGAGGCGCCCGGGTTCCTCGTGGCTGCATCCGTGGCGGCGGGCGACCGGATCGAGGCCGGCACCGTGCTGGTGCGGCTCTCGAACGACGAGGTGCGTGAAGCGGCCGAGGTGGCCGCCGCCCGCGCCGAGGAGGCGGAGCTCCGGGTGAACGAGGCGCGCGACGATCCGGGCGCGATGCGTGCGCGCCGCGAGCTCGCGCGCGTCGAGCAACGCACCGCCGCCGCCAGGCGTCGCGAGCTCGAGGCGCTCGAGGTGCGGGCGACACGCGATGGTGTGGTCCTCGCCGCCCCGTCGCGGCGCGACGAAGGCCGCTTCCTGGCCCTCGGAGAGCCGCTCGCGACGCTCGGCTCGGGCGGCTACGAGATGCGTGCGCTCCTCACGGCCCACGACCTCGCCAGCGTGCGCCCCGAGGTCGGCCAGGATGTCTCGGTGCGCCTCGCCTTCGATCCGTCGCTCACCATCCCGGGAGTCGTGCGACGGGTGGCGGCCGCCGGCAGCCGCGAGATCGAGGTCGAGTCGCTCTCGCAGGAGGCGGGCGGACCGATTCCGGTCGATCCGGAGCAGGGCGCCGCCGACCAGCCCTATTTCGAGGTCACCGTGGCGCTCGACGTCGGGGACCGAACGCTTCCGGTGGGGGCACGGGGCGGTGTGCGGCTCGGGGGCCATTCCGAGACACTCGGGCGAGCTCTCTGGCACCGCGTGCTCCGCATGGTCCACCGGATCTCGCAGGGATGAGGAGAGAGCCATGAGACATCGGATCCAGCGACGCTGCGGCGCCGCGTTCGGCGCGGCGCTCGCGCTGCTGGTCTTCGCCCGGGGCGCTCCGGCCGAGGAGCTCGGCGTCGACTGTCTGATCGAGCCCCAGGCGAGGGCGCGGCTGAGCCCCGCCGTCGAGGGCGTGGTCGCGAGCGTCGACGTCGAGCGCGGCGATCGGGTCGAGCAGGGCCAGCTCGTCGCGACGCTCGAGTCGTCCCTCGAAGAGGCGGCGGTCGCCATGGCCGAGCAGCGGGCGCGCGCCGAGGGCCGGCTGGAGCGGGCCCGGGCGCGGGCCGAGTACGAGCGCCTGCGTCTGGCTCGGAGCGAGCGGCTCTTCGCCCGCGACACGCTCTCCGAGCAGGAGCTCGACGAGGCCCGCAGCGCCTCGCGCAGCGCCGAGGCCGAGCTTACGGCTGCCCGTGAGGAGCAGGAGCTCTCCGAGCTCGAGCTCGTGCGCGCGCGCGCCGATCTCGAGCGTCGGCGCGTGCGGAGTCCGATCGACGGAGTCGTGGTCGACCGTCTGCTCGAGCCCGGCGAGTACTCCGAGTCGGACGAGATCCTCGAGATCGCCCGCATCGATCCGCTCCACGTCGAGGCCTACGTGCCGGCGGCCTGGTTCGGACGGATCGCGGTCGGGGCACGCGCCCGGATCACCCTGGAAGGGGATTCCGAACGCTCGGGCCCTGGGCACGACGCCCGGGTGACGATCGTCGATCCGGTGCTCGATCCGGCGAGTCGCAGCTTCGGGGTGCGCCTCGAGCTCGCGAACCGGGAGGGCGTGATCCCGGCCGGCCTCGGCTGCCAGGTCCACTTCGCGCTGGAAGACGCGCCGGGGCCGAGCCCGGCACCGGCCAGCGCAGCTCCCACCAGCGCGAGACCCGAAGGCGCGTCAGCGGCGGGTGCGGGACTGGCGCAGGCGGCGAGCGTCGCCGATTCGACGGGCGACCCTTCGAGGGGCCGTCGTTCGAAGGGCAGCCATTCGAACGGGAGCCAGTTGGGCGACCTGCCCTGACCGGGAGCGAGCCGGCGGACGCCGCGCCGACCCCCCACACCCGGCTCATGGGCGGCCGAGCAGCACCCGGAGCAGGCGTCGCCAGATGGATGGACGCGCACCCGCCTCAGCGCCCGCGACCCGCGCGCGCTCCGCAGGTTGCCCGAGAGCGGGCACCTCGGGCGCGCGCGTCCCGTCGACCAGCTCGTCGCAGGCGTCGAAGCGCGCGTCGAACTCCAGCGACGTGCGGTCGCGACCCTCGGGCACCGGCCGATGGGCCTCGTCGACCCGCTCGACGACCTCGGACACCAGGCGTTCGAGCCGGTCGTCGCGTCGCGACGGGCGCGGCCGGAGGCCTTCGGTGTCTTCCTCTGTCTCCCCCCGGCCCGACGACATCTTCGTCTCTATCGGAAGCATTCCCGGCGAGTTGGGCCCAGCCCGCCGACCCGGCGCGGCCGCGCCGTCGGACAGGGGGGCGGGCCTCCCGATGCGTGCCGCCGGCCTGCCCCGGCACTGCCGCTCCGAGACGTGCAGCACGCGTCCGGCCACAGGAACCTGCGCATCGGGGATCCGAGCCGAGAATCTCCATTGATTCGAGGGTTTTTGGCCTCAACTTCCCTGGGGCCGCCGCCGATCCAGATCCTGCGATCGCAGACGCCATTGCAAGGAGACCCCCCGATGTCCCCCATCCGACGACGACGTACCGGCTCGCGTGCCTCGAGCGCTCCCTCCCCCACGCCCACCTCTTCCCGGCGCTCGCGCCGGGCCGCCCTCAAGGCCGAGTCGCTCGAGAAGCGCATCCTCCTCTCGGCCAGCTGGGTCGACGCCGACGTCGACGTGGATGCGGCCGACCTCGATGCCGCCGACGCCGAGGGGGTCGACGTCGAGGCCGAGGGCTCCGAGCTCTTCGATCACGCGGTGGGCTCCGACTCGCTCGGCGCGACCGAGACGGTCGCCGCGAGCGAGTTCACGCCCGGCGAGGGAAGCTGGTCGCCCGACGGCGCCAGCCTGACCGGCGACCACCACGAGCGCGGCGCGGCTGTCGCCCTGGCCGGTCTCGACGGAGACGCTCCCGCGGCCTACGAGATCGACGTCGAGCTGAACGCCGAGCAGGGCTCGGGCCAGTACCAGAACGGCTTCGTCGTCTTCGACTACAACGGACCGGACGACTTCAAGTTCGCCGGAGCCCGGGTCGGTGCCAACTACTGGACGATCGGCGAGTACGACGGCTCGTGGAACAACCTCGAGAAGCTCGACGAATCGATCGCGGTGGGCGTCGACCACGATCTGAACCTACGGGTCGAGGACGGCATGGTCCGCCTGAGCGTCGACGGCGTCGAGAAGATGTCGCACGACTTCGGCAGCGACGTCGGCGGGGGTCAGGTGGGCGTAGGCATCGAGAACGCCGTCAGCCACTTCGAAGGCTTCAAGGTCACCGAGATCGAGTACGACGCCTCGGCGGCCGAGGCGGTCGACCTGCCGCTGTCCGAGGACTTCGACGATGGCGTGGCCCAGGGCTTCGGTGGCGTGTCCGGAAGCTGGAGCATCGAGGATGGCGCCCTGCACGCCTCGCAGCTGAATGGTGCGAACGGCGAGCCGGGCATCGGCCTGCTCGACACCGTGGCGGGCACGCCCGAGAGCTTCGACGTCGACGTGACGCTCACCTCGAAGGACACCACCGGGACCTACTGGAACGGCTTCGTGGTCTTCGACTACAACGGGCCGGACGACTTCAAGTTCGCTGGGGCCCGGGTGGGCGCCGACTACTGGACGATCGGCGAGTACGACGGCTCCTCCTGGACCAATCTGGCACGGCTGGACGAGGTGATCGATACGGGCGAGGCGTTCGATCTGCACGTGAGCGTCGAAGGCGGCTCGGTCAGTCTCTCGGCCAACGGTGTCGAGAAGGTCAGCCACGACTTCGGCGAGCCGGTGAACGGCGGCGAGCTCGGGCTCGCCGTCCACAACGCGGCCTCGCAGTTCGACGACCTCTCGGTCCGCAACACGGGGCTGGTGGCCCACTTCAAGCTCGACGAGAGCGGGGGTCTCGACGTCGCCGATTCGGTCGGTGGCCTCGACGCCTCGCTCGAGAACATGGACGGCTCCGAGTGGGACGGCGAGCGTCAGGGTCTGACCTTCGACGGGGTGGACGACTACGTGCACGTCGAGACCGACCTCGCTCCGACACTCGGCGGATCGGCCACCGTGTCGACCTGGATCAAGACCGATCAGACGGGACATCAGAAGTCGTTCTACGCGCCCTCGATCATCGGGAGCGAGCAGTCGGGCGGCCAGAACGACATTCGCTGGGGCTTCATCGACGACGATGGTCGCATCGGGGTCGGTGCGGGCAACGACTTCGGAGCGCGCAGCGCCGAGCCCATCAACGACGGTGAGTGGCACCACGTCGCATTCACCCGCGATGCCGATACCGGCATGGTGAGCGTCTACGTCGACGGCGAGCTCTCGAGCACCTACGAAGGCTCGACGGGCCTGTTCGACGGACCGATCCAGGACATCGGTCGCACCCACGACTTCAACGATGCCCGGCCCGAGACCGCCTACCTGAAGGGGGCGCTCGACGATCTGCGCATCTACGGCAAGGTGCTCGGCGCCGACGAGATCGCGACGCTCGCCGCGGCCGATCCGAATCCCGTCGAGGTGGTGGCGCCCGAGCCGGTGCTGCCGCCGGGCGTCGGTGGCGACCCGGTGGACGCCGAGGGCGGCGCCTCGGGGGGTGCGGCCGAGGATCCGTCGGCGCGCGCGGG
>CAYYUT010000026.1:0-15262 GCA_964474935.1 uncultured Spirochaetales bacterium | reverse complement strand
TGCTGGCCGCGCACATGCGCGCCGAGGACGTGGTGACCGAGGTCTCGATGGCGAAGTGGTGGACCACCGAGCTCCAGAAGCGGCTCACGTCGGAGTGCCTGCAGCTCCATGGGGGATACGGCTTCATGACCGAGTACCCGATCTCGATCGACTACGCCGACGCCGCGGTGCAGTCGATCTATGCCGGCTCGAACGAGATCATGAAACGCATCATCGGGCGACGCATGGGGCTGGGCCGCTAGACACTCCCCGCACGGCGAGTCGCGGAGGCGCGGGCGACCGACGGGCTCGTCGGACGTTGCACGGCCCCCGGGCCGGGTCACCGGGGCGCAGGGCGCGCGGGCACCGGGTCGAGGTGCAGGGTCTGGAGGAATCGGAGGACCGTGTCGGCCTCGAAACGGTCGGCCGGCCCACCCGCATCGGCGACGAAGATCTCGCGACCGAGATCGACGACACAGAGTAGATGGCGACGCGCAGCCGCGAGCCCGGCGGCATCGCGGGCGATGTCGAGACATTCGATGGCGACGCCATCGGCCGAGGCCACCCGCCGCTCGTCGGGATCGACCTCGCCGAGCCTCGCCTCGAGGTCGACCAGGCGCGCATAGAGACGCGGCATCCACTCGAGCGTCGTGCCCTTGATCAGCAGGACCTGGAGACGGCTCAGCTCGTGCTGCAGGAGCGCCCGGCGCGTCTCGGGACTCTCGGAAGCGGCCACACCGAGCAGGCTCAGATCGCCCCAGAAGGTGGTTTCGCTCGTCAGGGGATCGACCACACGCCAGCCCATGGGCATCCGAAAGCCTCCGCCCCCAGCGGCGAACGGGCTCCAGCGTCGCACCGGCCGCTCCGCGCCCACCCGACCCGTCGCGGCCTCGATGGCGGCAGCGACGGCGGCATGGCCCTCGTCGCGCGCGGCCCGGAGCGCGGTGTAGCCACGCGACGTCGCGAGCCCCGGATCGGCGCCGTGCGCGAGCAGCGCTTCGGCGATCTCGCGATGTCCGGCGAGCGCCGCGAACATCAGGGCGGTGGCACCGCCCGAGTTGCTGTCGTCCGGGTCGGCGCCCGATACCAGCAGCAGCTGTACGACGCCGAGGCTCCCACTGTTGGCGGCCAGCATGAGGGGGGTCTCGCCCCCCTCGTTGCGTGCCGACAGGTCGGCGCCGTGCGCGATCAGTACGCGGGCCGCCTCGGTCGCTCCCTTGATCGCCGCCACGGCCAACGGCGTCGCGCCGAGCTGGGCTTCGCGCAGCTCGATGTCGGCGCCACCTTCCACGAGGCGTGTCACCACGGCCGCCCGGTCCGAGGCCACGGCCAGACCGAGGGCGTGCGATCCGGTCTCGGGAGTGCGGCGGTCGGGGTGCGCACCGGCTCCGAGGAGCTGCTCGACGCAGGCCAGACAGCCCGCATGGGCCGCACGCATCAGGGCCGTGTTTCCCGACGAGTCCTGGGTCGCGGCATCCGCTCCGGCATCGAGGAGGAGGCCGACCACCTCGGCGCCGGCGCTCTCGGCGGCCAGGGCGAGCGCCGTCGATCCGTCCTCGAGCGCGCGTCCCACATCCGCACCGGCCTCGAGCAGACGGGCGACGACCGCGGGGTGGCCCGCCTCGGCCGCCGCGATCAGGGGGGTTCGACCGTGGGCGTCGGCAGTGTCGAGCTCGAAGCCCGCTTCGATGAAGAGCGCGATGGCCTCTGCGTCGCCCGCGGCCGCCGCTTGACGGAAGCCGACGACGCTCGGCTCGACGCCGAGTTCGACGAGACGATCTTCGGGAGATGGCGCACAGGCCACGACGCACGCCAGCCAGAGCGCGGACACGATCGCCCGGCGGCGCGCATTGCGCCCTGCAGGGGGGATGGAGCTCATTCGGACTGCATCGGACGACCGGAGGCCGAGTTGACGCCTCGACCTGGAACGCGGAGGGCCGTGTGTCGGCATCGCACGGGCCTGCCGGCTGGCGGTCGCCGCTCGCGGACTCCCTGCCCGCTCGTTGCGGGCTCGCTGCCGGTGGCCGGCGTCCGGTGGCCCCGCACGCGTCTCGCGCCGGCGACGGGCTTCGACGCCGAGCGAATCGAAGGTCCGAGGCCGCGGTCAGCTCCGAAGGGGCACGAGCCGCCGGGCGAGCCGTGCGAGCGCCGGCTCCACCGATTCGGGCGGGGCCGCCGTGTAACAGACCCGGATCCACCCGTCGTAGCCTTCGCCGCACGAGGCGCCGGGAGCCACGAGCATCCCGTCGTCGCCGCAGTCCTCGAGCAGCCCGATCATGCCGCGTTCGTCGAGCGCAGCCCGCGCGTCGACGAAGAGGAACTGACTTCCGGCCGGCGCGTCCACGGCGAGCGTCCGTGCCGCACGCTCGGCCGCGCGTGCATACGCCTGGCGCGCCTCCTCGAGCCACGCCTCGCCGTCGGCGAGAGCGCGCTGCGCCGCCACCTGCCCCGCCGCGGGCGCCGTATAGAAGGTGTGGGTGGCGATCTTCCGGGCCTGGGTCACCGCCTGCCTCGGCCCGGCGAGATAGCCGACGCGATGGCCCGCCATGCCGTAGGCCTTCGAGAACGACCAGACCGAGAGGGTGCGCTCGGGTGCGAAACGACCGACCGAGACGTGTTCCCCCCGATAGAGGATGCGCTCGTAGACCTCGTCCGACAGGATCCAGAGATCGCGGCGACGCGCCAGCTCGGCGATCGCCTCGAGCACCGGCGTTCCGATCACGCGCCCGGTCGGATTCGACGGTGTCGACACATAGATCGCGGCCGTCCGGCTCGAGAGCCGGGCCTCGATGGCAGCGACCGCGCGTTCGGGGGAATCGACCCGGTCGTAGAACGAGACGTCGACGGGTGTGCCGCGCGCAGCCTGAACGACGCCTCGGATCAGCGGCCAATAGGGCGCGAGCAGCACCACCTCGTCGCCCGGCGAGAGCAGCGCACCGCAGGCCGCTGCGAGCCCTCCGGTGGCGCCCGCCGTGACGAGCAGACCCTCGGGGTCGCACGCGATCCCGTTCGACCGACGCACCTTCTCGACGAGCGCCTCGACGAGCCCCGGCAGGCCCCGGGTGTCGGGATAGCGGTGCAGGCCCGGATAGGTCTCCGCGTCGAGATCCTGCATGCGCGCACCGGCGAAGGGCGGGAGCCAGGTGTCGCCGATGTGGAGCGGGACGATCGGACCCCGGTGCGAGGCGAGACGGGCCGCGACCGGCGAGAACGGGGAGCCGGAGATGCATTCGGCCTCGGGGGCCACGCGGGGGGCCTTCGGCATCCTCAGCGCGAGCGCGCCACGGTCGACGGCGCGACAGGCGGCACCTCCGGCGAGATCACGGGCCCCATGGTGCATCCTCCTCGAAGGCGCCGATTCTGCCAGAGTCGCGGGCCGGGTGCAGCGCGCGCGCCAGGACGTCACACTGCGCGCGTGTCGCTCAAGGTCCTGACCCTGAATCTCTGGCACGACGCCGGCCCCTGGCACGAACGGGCCGACCTCGTCCGCGCCTGGATGGATCGGCTCGATCCCGATCTGGTGGGCTTCCAGGAGGTGTTGCGGGGCGAGGCGATCGACCAGACGCGGGAGCTGGTGGCCGAGCGTGGCTACCAGACCGCCTTCGGCGCCGCCGTGCGCTGGTCGCACCGCGACCTCGAGTTCGGGAATGCGGTGGCGAGCCGCTGGCCCATCCAGGACCCCGAAGTCTGGACGCTCCCCGAATCGGGCGACGGCGAGCGACGCAGCGCGCTCTCGGTGACGATCGACTCGCCCTACGGACCGATCTCGTTCACCTGCACCCATCTCAACTGGAAGCTCCACCACGGCGCCACGCGAGAACGCCAGGTCGTAGCCCTCGCCGATCGGGTGCTCGCCCGCCGACCGGTCGACGGATTCCCTCCGATCCTGGTCGGCGACTTCAACGCCGAGCCCGACTCGAACGAGATCCGCTACCTGACCGGTCTCGGCGCGCTCGGAGGTCGCAGCGTCTACTTCCACGATGCCTGGCGGGTGGCGGGCGACGGCGGCGCCGGAACCACCTGGTCGAACCGGAACGACTACGCCCGCCGCGATCTCGAGCCCGACCGACGCATCGACTACGTGTTCACCGGCTACCCGCGGCGCGACGGAACGGGCTGGCTCGAAGGCTGTCGGGTGGTGTGCGACCGGCCCGAGGGCGGAGTGTGGCCGAGCGACCACTTCGGCGTCTTCGTCGAGCTACGCACCGGGCCCGGGGGCGACTGAGTCCGTGCCGCCGACGCCCGCGAGCTCGCGCAGCGCTGCGAAGCCGGATTCGGCCGAGGAGACCGCGTGCACCTGGGCGATGTCCTCGACCGCGGCCCACCACCCGGGCGCCGGAGGGTCGAGGCTCTCGAGGAGAAGGTGTCTGGCACCGGCCGCGAACTCGGCCGCGTAGTCGGGGGGCCGGATCTCGGACTCGAGCAGGGCCAGCATCGGATCCTCACCGACCTCGCCCCTCGGATCGGCGATCCGGGTCGAGCGCGACGTGAAGTCCGGTGCGTCGCCGCCTCCGCGGAGACCGGGCCCGTCGAGCAGGAGGGCCCCGGGGACCCGTTCGGGACGCGCACCGGCCACGAGCAGCGCCACGTAGGCACCGAGCCCCCGACCGGCGATGAGAACACAGCCTCCGAGCCGGGCCACGGCGGTATCGACCTCCGCCGCCAGGAACTCGGACTGATAGGCGCCCCCGCGCAACCTCGGTGCCTCGCCATGCCCCGAGAAGTCGAGACCGAACACGGCTCCGGGCCATGGGATCGGCGGCTTCCAGACGGCGCCCGACTCGCGCAGCCCGGGAAGCAGCAGCAACGGCGGATCGCGATCGCCGGCGTGGTGGTGCAGCACGATCTCGGTGCGGCCGTAACGGATTCGTTCGCTCATGCCAGGAAGTCGATCAGCACCTTGGCCGTCTCGACGGGCCGTTCCATGTGCACGAAGTGTCCGGCCCCCTCGACCGTGGCGCGCTCGAGGCGCGGCACCCAGGCGAGACGCTCGGCGAGGAGGTCCTCGGGCAACGGGCCCCAGGTGTCCTCTTCCGAGCCGACGACGGCCAGCACGGGTGGCTCCAATCCCTGCCAGGCCGGTGCGATCCAGGCGCTCCGGTGCGGGCCGAAGTGGTTCCCCATGGTGGGATCGGACTTCCAACGCCAGCCCTCGTCCGAGTAGCGGGCGCCGTGGAACGCGAAGTAGCGCAGCCATTCAACCGAGAGGCGCGGATTCATGCGCTGGCGACGCTCCACCAGATCGTCGAGGTGGGCGTAGGGCTTCCACGCGTCGCGATCGGCCAGCCGGTGGCGACGGTCGAGGAACTGGGCGAACTGCTCGGCTCGCGTCCCCGACCGCACCGGCGCGCCCGGGGGCTGGAAATCCTCGCCGGGCGGGCCGAAGCCGTCGATGTTGACGACCTTCTCGATCGTCTCGGGAGCGGCGAGCGCGGCCTCCATCGCCTGCGCGCCGCCCTTGCTGTGGCCCACGAGGCGGACGGGACGACCGAGCGACCCGAGCACCCGGACCACATCCTGGATCTCGGACGACCAGTTGTAGGCGGCCGCCCAACCCGATTCGCCGTGTCCGCGCCCATCGCCGGCGCGCACGCGATAGTGCTCGGCGAGCAGCGGGGCCAGCGTGTCGAAGCCTCGACCGTGGTCCCACATGCCGTGGGTGAGCAGCACCGGCGGACGCTCGGGATCGCCCCACTCGGAGATGTGGAGCCGGACGCCCGACGAGACCAGCGATCGTTCGCGCTCGGGAGCGACCGCATTCGGATAGGCGACGTCGAAGGGATCGTGGGGCAGGTCGCTGGAGTCGGGGGTCTGGTGCATCGGGGCTCGTGGCGCGCGGCGCCATCATACCGGCGGTCGCGACCGAACGCCCGTTCGCTACGTTCGGCGCGTCTGGTCGCCGCCTCCGTCGTCGGTCGGACCGGGCGATTCCCCGCCTCCGGACACCCGTCGGGTACCGGAGGGTGACCGAACCCGAACACGTTCGAGCCGCCACCCCCCCGATGAACCCTCCCGATGATCGCCCCGGGCTTCCGCGAGAACGCGCCCGTTGGTCGTCTGGCCGCCCGCCGCGAACCCCTTCCGCGCGGAGCGGGAGAAGCGGCTGGTGGCTCTTCGGCCTGCTCGTCGTCGCGCTCGTGGCGGGCGGCGATCTCCTGGTCACCCATCATCTCGAGCGCCACGGGCCGCGCGAGCAGCTCTACGACGACGGAAGCCTGGCGCGCCGGTTCCGACTGCGCGGGGGGCTCCTCGACGGGCCGGACGTCTCCTGGTATCGCGACGGAACCCCCAAGCGCGAAGGCAGCTGGAAGGCCGGTCGGCCGAGCGGAGCGTGGAAGGAATGGCATCCCAACGGCACGCTGCGGAGCGAGGGGTCCTACGAGGAGGCTCGCGACGGACGCCCCGTCCGGCCGACCGGCCTCTGGATCGCGTATGCCGACAACGGCATGCGCGTCTCCGAGGGACGCTTCGCGGGCGGCGTGAAGATCGGGCTCTGGAGGGAGTGGCATCCGAACGGCGAGCTCGCGAGCGAAGGGCATCACGCAGACGCGAACGCCGCGTCCCCGAACCGCCCGGGCCAGCGAATCGGTCGATGGCGCTACGGACACCCGAACGGTCGTGCGATGGCCCTCGGAGCGTGGATCGCCGACGAGCGCACCGGGCCCTGGACGGAATGGTTTGCCAACGGCCAGAAGCGGAGCGAAGGTCGCTACCTCGACGGCGAGCGCGTCGGTACCTGGCGCTTCTGGTACGAGAGCGGAACCCTCGAACGTGAGACCGAGGTATGGGAAGAAGACGGGATCACGTGGCGAAGAGAGCGACGCTTCTATGCCGACGGCACCGAACTCTCAGTCCAGGAGTTCCGGGCGGGCCAACCCCACGGCGAGGTTCGCCAGTATCTTCCCACGGGCGAGCTCGGGGTCCGGGGTCGTTTCGAGAGAGGCCTGAAGCACGGGCACTGGCAGGTCTTCGATCGATCGGGTGAGATCGTGCTCGACGAACACTGGCGCGACGGAGCCAGACTGGAAGCGTCCGGCCCCCCTGCCCCGACCGCCAACTGACACACGAACGCGTCGCTCCCGGGCTCCCGGAGGCGAGCTCGGAGAAACCCATGGAGACGCGAAGAGTCGATGTCGCGGTGATCGGAGCCGGAACCGCCGGGCTGAGCGCCCGGCGCGAAGCCGAGAAGCACGGCGCCGAGGCCCTGCTGATCGAGTCGGGCCCGTACGGCACCACCTGCGCCCGGGTCGGGTGCATGCCCTCGAAGCTCCTGATCGCGGCCGCCGACGTGCACCACGCGACCCTCGAGGCCGAGCGCTTCGGCGTCCGACTCCCGCAGCCCGCGGAGATCGACGGGCCGGCCGTCCTCGAGCGGGTGCGACGCGAGCGCGATCGCTTCGTGGGCTTCGTGGTGGAATCGACCGAGAAGCTCCCCGAGCATCTACGCCTCCGTGGCCACGCGCGCTTCCTCGGGCCGACGACACTCGAGGTCGACGGCGACGTCCGGGTCGAGGCGCGCAGCGTGGTGATCGCCGCTGGAAGCTCGCCCGTGGTGCCGGCGCCCCTCGCCCCGCTCGGAGGCGACGTGCTGGTGAATGACGACGTGTTCGAGCTCGACGATCTGCCCGAGTCGATCGCGGTGGTGGGCGCGGGTGTGATCGGACTCGAGCTCGGGCAGGCCATGCACCGTCTCGGCGTGCGGACCATCGTCTTCGCGCGCCAGGAGCGGGTGGCGCCGGTGAGCGACCCCGAGGTGGCCCGCTCGATCCGTGAGGTCTTCGGCGCGGAGCTCGATCTGAGGATCCAGACCCAGGTGGAGTCGGCCGAGCGTACTCCCGAGGGCGACATCCGCCTCGTGTGGTCGAACGCCGCGGGCGCGCGCGGCGAGGAACGCGTCGAGAAGGTGCTGGCCGCTGCGGGGCGCAAGGCCAACCTGGGCGAGCTCGGCCTGGAGGCGACGGGGCTCGAGCTCGATGCCCGCGGGATTCCGGTGCACGACGTACGGACGATGCAGTGCGGCGACGCGCCCGTCTTCGTCGCGGGCGACTTCACCGGGGACAAGACGGTGCTCCACGAGGCGGCCGACGAGGGACGCTTCGCGGGAGCGAACGCGGCGCGGTTTCCGAGCGTGCTGGCCCACGTCCGGCGGACGCCGCTCTCGATCGTGTTCACCCGCCCCGAGGTGGCGATCATCGGCCGAGCCTCCTCGGAGCTCCCCGACGGCGGCTACGTGGTCGGCGAGGTCGACTACTCCGACCAGGGGCGGGCCCGGGTGATGGGCGAGAACCAGGGCCTCGTCCGCATCTACGCGGACAACGAGTGCGGTCGGATCATCGGAGCCGAGATGTTCGGGCCGCGGGTCGAGCACACCGCGCATCTCATCGCCTGGGCGATCCAACAGGGCCAGACGGTCGATCAGGCGCTCTCGAACCCCTTCTATCACCCGGTGATCGAAGAAGGCATTCGCACGGCGCTGCGCGACGCCTGCGAGAAGCTCAGGCTGCGGAGCCGTTCGCGCCCCGAAGACCTGGAGGGTGGACCGGGCGCCTGAGGCGGCGCGCGGCCTGGCTCAGCCGATGCCGTGCAGGCGGGCCGGATTGCGGACCATCATCTGCTCGATCTGGTCGTCGCTCGCACCGCAGGCGCGGAGCCAGGGCAGGATGTTCTCGTAGACATGCCCGTAGCCCCAGCCTCCGAAGGCCTTGTAGCAGGTCTTCCACCCGATCTCGCAGGCCAGCAGGATCCGATCGGCGCGGCCCTGCGCGAGCAGCGTCATCACCTGCGCCACCTCTTCGCGGTCGGGCGTGAAGCCACGACCCGGCCCGATGCCCTCGCAGAGCTCCTCGTGCCCGAAGTGGTCGTAGGACACGAAGCCCATGCCCCGCTCGAGCAGCCGCTCGGCGGTCGCGGTTCCCGGAAAGATGCCGAGGTGCGACGCATAACAACGACCGAGATCGGCACCCTCCTCCTCGAGGATGTCGCAGTACAGGCCCCAGTGGTCCACCGGCTTCTCACCCCAGACCAGCAGATGCGCGTTGGGGTGGACGGTGAGCGATGCGCCGGTGGCTCGCTGCGCGCGCGCCGCCGCACGCAGGACCTTCTCCTCCTGGGGAAGGAAGGGCTGCTCGGGAAGACCCGAGAGACCGATCTCGCCGATGTTGCCGGCCCGCACCGATGTACCGTCGATCCCCTCGCTGAGCTCGCGCACCATCCGCTCGGTGAGCCGCTCGACCGACGCGTCGGCCACCTCGGGCGGGTGACACGCCTGGATGTAATAGCCCGTGGAGGCGACGATCTGGAGCCCGGTGGCGTCCGCGATCCGGCGCAACCGGTCGACGTCGCGCCCCATCCCCGGAAGGTCCATGTTCACCAGCGTACGACCGCCCGCGCGGGCGTATTCGCGCACCTCGCGGATCGTGAGCTCGAGGTCGTCCTGGACGAGATTCCGCTGCCAGGCGAGACCGTTGCGACGGGCGCGCCCGAGGGTCTCGAGCGTGGGGTCGCCGCCGGCGACCTCGCGGTCCGGGGCGTTCTCGTAGGGCATGTGCCAGCAGAGGATGTCGATGGTCAGGTGGACGTGCGACATGGTCCCGCCGAGCTCGGCGGCATCGATGGGACCGTGGACCGTCTGGACGGTGGCCATTCGACCGGAGTGCCTAGTGTCCCGTCCCGGAAGCTCGTCGGCATCCGGACGCGACTTCGCTGCGCTCGGAGCCGTGCGAGCGAGCGGCCGGATCGGAGGCCGTCGGCTCGGGACAGGCCACTAGAACCCGACCTCGACCGGATCGGAGTAGAACTGGCGGTACCACTTGCGGAAGCGAGCGATGTCGCCATCGCCCTCGGCGAGCTGCGGCTTCGGCCGGATCACCTTCCGGTTCCAGATCGGCATGTCGAGCTCCCAGTCCTGGGCGTAGTAGTCGAAGAAGCCCTTCACCGTGGCGGGGTCGGAGTCCTGGTGGACGTAGTAGTTGTGGGTGAGCTCCATCTTCCCGGGCTCGAGCGGCGTGAGCGACTGCACCGAGACGCCTTCGAGCAGACCCGAGACCCGGGTGAGCGACAGACCCGGCCCGAACATGAACGATCGGATGGTGGCCATGCCCTCCGCGCTCGATTGCGAGTTGCCCTGCTCGGCGCGCTCGAACTCGAGCCAGAGCTTCATGATGGGCCCCTCGGCCGTGAGATTGACGCCCTTCACCTGCATCCCGTGGAGGGTTCCGAAGTGGGCGACGTCGAAGCCGTTCTCGTAGAGGTCCTGGAGATGGGCCGTGAGCTCCCAGCGGCGACGCTCGTGGAGCCGGTAGTCGGGGCTCGCGACCTCGGGGATCGGGTCGGGTCGCCAGTCGGGCGCCTCGTCGCGGGCATGCACGTAGCCACACACGAATCCGTTCTGCTCGAGGACGTCCCAGGTTCGGATCTCGGCCTTGGGTGGGATCTTCTGGGCGTAGGGCACCTCGATGCAGCGGCCGTCCGACCCCGAGAACCGCCAGGAATGGAAGGGACAGCGGAGGTCGTTGCCCTCGACCCGACCGCCGACCCCGAGATGAGCCCCGAGATGCGGGCAGTAGGCATCGGCGACCCGCGCCACCCCGTCCTCGCCCCGCCAGGCCACGAGTTCGCGGCCGACGACGTCGATCCGGCGCACCCCAGCGCGCTCGAGCTCGTGCGAATAGCAGAGCTTGAACCAGCCGTTCGGGTAGTCGGGAAGCTCGGGGAAGCGATCCATGCAGACCTCCACGGGGTCGCTGCGAGGCAGGGCCGCGCAGCCTTCGGGCCGCGCGCCGGGCCAGCGTCCGAGCCGGTGCCCGGGCCGGCGTTCCGGCCGCTGCTCGGACCCGAAATTAGAACACGTTCCAGTCCAGATTATCCGCTTGGGGCCGAGGTCTGTAAAGCGGGAACACGGATCCCGGCGGCAGGGCGCGCCCCGAGACCCGGCTCAGGCCGGGAGGGCCCGGGCGAGCTCGGCTGCCAGGGCGGTGAGCGCTTCCCGGTCCCCCATCCGGCGCCCGTGGAGGTCGAGTGTCGACCCGTGCGAACGGGGCAGCAGATGGACGTGATAGTGGAACACGGTTTGGCCGGCGGCCGGACCGTTGGCCTGGTAGATCGAGAGCCCGTCGGGCCCGAGCGCCGTACGGATCGCATGAGCCACGCGCTGGGTGGTGGCGGCCGCGGCCTCGAGGTCGGCCGACACGGCATCGAACAGGTTCTCGCAGTGATCCTTGATGATCACCAGCGCGTGGCCGTGCACGGCCGGGAAGAGATCCATGAAGGCCAGGGTGCGCTCGTCCTCGCAGACCTTGAAACAGGGCGACCGGCCCGACACGATCTGGCAGAAGATGCAGCTCGGTTCGGCGGCCATGGGCCCTCCCCGGATGCACACGGGTAACGCATCGCGCCCCGGGGCGCCGAGGCCGCGAGCCACCGACGTCGGGCCTTGCAGCCGACGCAGCGTGTTCCGGGCGATCCGCGCCGCAGGCTGCGGAATCCACGATGGAGGAGGACCCCATGGATGCGGCGGCGCTCGAATCGCTCGACCGCGAGCGCTACCTGAACGTCGCGACCTTCCGGCGGAGCGGCGTGGCGGTGGAGACACCGGTATGGGCCGCCCGACGAGGCGACGCGTTCTACGTCTTCACCGGCGGCGAGTCGGGCAAGGTGAAGCGGCTGCGCAACGATCCCCGCATCCGGGTGGCGCCCTGCGACGTTCGGGGGCGGGTCCGCGGCCCGTGGCGCCACGGCCGGGCCCGCTTGGTGCAGGACGAGTCCACCATCGAGCTCGCCTATGCGGCCCTGCGGAGGAAGTACGGCTGGCAGCTGCGGGTGGTGGACTGGCTCTCGCGGATCACGGGCCGGATCCGGGTGCGCGCCATGCTCGAGCTCCGGCTCGACCCGGAGCCGCCCTCCGCCACCGCGTCCGCCGGCTGACGATTGCGCCTGTGGCAGCCCATGCTGGACCCAGGCGACACGTTTCGCGTTGCCCAGCGAGCGGGCATCCGCTGAGACATCGGGCAGCAGTCGGCGCGGCTCCGCGCCCTTCCTGAGCCTGGATCGCGCTCCGAGCGGCACGCTTCTTGAAGTCCTCTGAAGCGGTGGAGGGTGGCCGCGCGCGGCCACGACCGTCGCCC
This sequence comes from uncultured Spirochaetales bacterium, assembly GCA_964474935.1. GTDB lineage: Bacteria > Myxococcota_A > UBA9160 > UBA9160 > JAFDDA01 > CAYYUT01. The sequence continues at coordinate 3,161 of CAYYUT010000026.1, read as the reverse complement.
GGTTCGCGGTCGGAGGCGCCGATCCCGTACGGCGGCACGGAGGGGACGGATCGATCCCGGTGACCAGCGAGCTCTTCCAGGACTACGCAGCGAGCCGTTGCTTCGACGAGGCGCTCGCCGACGACGGCGAGACGCGCGCGCACTACGAGGCCCTGTTTCGCGACCTCGCCGAGCTCCGCAACGGCGAGATGTCGCGTCGCGAGAGCCTCCGGGACGCGATCTTCCGGCGTCTCGACATCACGTTCGCGGTCTACGGCAACGACGAGGGAGTCGACCGCATCTGGCCGATGGACCTGGTGCCCCGGATCATCCCGAGCGCGCTCTGGGACGAGATGGAGCGCGGTCTCGTCCAGCGCGTCCAGACCCTGAACACCTTCCTCAACGACCTGTATACGGGGGAACGCGCGGCGATCCGCGATGGCATCATCCCCAACTGGCTGGTCCAGTCGTCGGAGGGCTTCAACCGGGAGGCCTTCGGGATCGAGGTGCCGCACGGCGCGCGCTGCGTGGTCTCGGGCTGCGACCTCGTTCGCGACGCGGACGGAGTCTTCCGCTGTCTCGAGGACAACCTGCGCACCCCGAGCGGAGTCTCCTACGTCCTCGAGAACCGCGCGGCGATGATGCGCGTGCTGCCCGGCGTGTTCGCCAAGCATCGGGTCCGCCCGGTGAACCAGTACAGCTCGTCACTGCTCGAGGCGCTCAAGTCGATGGCGCCGCCCGGGGCCGCCTCGAGCGTCCCCCGAGTCGTCGTCCTGACCCCCGGCATCTACAACTCGGCCTACTTCGAGCACGCCTATCTCGCGCGCCAGATGGGGGCCGAGCTGGTCGAGGGACGCGATCTCGTCGTCGACGACTTCGTGGTCTACATGCGCACCACGCGTGGGCTCGAGCGGGTCGACGTGATCTACAGCCGAGTGAACGAGGACTTCCTCGATCCGGCCGTCTTCCGGCCCGACTCGGCGCTCGGCGCCCCGGGACTGATGAGCGCCGTGCGCGCCGGCAACCTGACGATCGCGAACGCCATCGGCAACGGCGTGGCGGACGACAAGGCCGTCTACCCCTACGTGCCGGCGCTCACCGAGTACTACCTGGGCGAGAAGCCGATCCTCGAGAACGTCACCACCTACATGCTCTGGGAGCCCGAGTCGCGCCGCGCCGTACTCGATCGGATCGACGAGCTGGTCGTCAAGCCGGTCGCGGCGAGCGGGGGCTACGGGATCGTGATCGGCCCGCACGCGACCAAGGCCGAGCTCGACGACTGCCGCAAGCGGATCGAGCGCAATCCCCGCAACTACATCGCGCAGGAGCTCGTCGAGCTCTCGGCCATGCCGACCTATCTGGACGGGCGGATGCAACCGCGCCATCTGGACCTCCGCCCCTTCGTGGTCTGCGGCGAACGGACCGAGGTGCTGCCCGGCGGCCTCACCCGGGTGGCACTGCGCGAGGGCTCCTACGTCGTCAACTCGTCGCAGGGAGGCGGGTCGAAGGACACCTGGGTGCTCGCCGACGAGAGCGGCGCCTGATGCTGGCACGACACGCGGAAGATCTGTTCTGGATCGGGCGCTACCTCGAGCGGGCCGAGGACACGGCCCGGATGCTCGACGTCACCTACCACAGCGCGCTCGAGTCGAAGCCCGACGAGGCGCAGCGCGCCTGGCGGGACCTGCTCGAATCGTTGCATCTCGGCTACCAGTATCCCGCCAAGCACGGATCCTTCACGGGCGAGGCCGTCACCGAATACCTCGTGCTCGACGACAAGAATCCGGGCTCGATCATCTCGGCCGTGTCGCGGGCGCGCGTGAACGCGCGAAGCCTGCGCGAACGGATCCCCACCGAGTTCTGGGAGGCGATCAACTCGTTCCATCTCGAGCTGGTCGGACGCAACCTGCGGGACGATCTCACCCATCAGCCGTCCGAGCTGTACCGCCTGGTGCGAGCCCGCTGCCAGATGATCACGGGGGTCGCGAGCGAGTCGATGCTGCGCGACGACGGCTGGTGCTTCCAGCGCCTGGGGCGTGCCCTCGAACGGGCCGAGATGACCTGCCGCCTGCTCTCCGTACGGTTCGCGGGCTGGGATCGTGGGCACCACCCGACCGACTTCCGCTACTGGCTGGCGGTGCTCAACTCGGTGTCGGCCTTCGAGGCCTACGTGCAGAGCTACCACGGCGAGATCGTCCCCGTCCGGGTGGCCGAGCTGCTCGTGCTGTCGAAGAACTTCCCGAGGAGCGTTCTCTTCTGTCTCCAGGAGGCCGAGCGCGAACTCGAGCGGGTCGGCCCGCCGGGCGCGCCGACCCGGCCGCATCGTCTGCTCGGCCGACTCCGCGCCTCGATCGAGTTCCAGGACGCGGGGGAGCTGCTCGATGCCTCGGCCGGAGACCGCGTGGAGCAGATCCAGGAGGAGATCTGGAACGTGGCGCAGGCCATCGACGATCACTACTTCGCGCGTCTCTCGAGCACCGAGCTCCACCACTACGGCGCGCACTAGCATCGCGATCGCTCCGCGCCCCACCAGGAACCCCTTCGATGCGCACCTTCGACCTCGACTACCTCTGCCGCTTCCAGTACCCGCAGCCGGTCTGGGACTCCCACAACGTGCTCCGCGCGGTGCCGACGAGCGATGCCCGCCAGACCGTGCTCTCCTCGGGCGTGCAGACCCGGCCGGCGACCCGGGTCTGCCACTACGACGACTACTTCGGGACGCGGGTGAACGCGATCGGGATCCGCCGGCTGCACCGCAAGCTCGAGATCCGGGTACAGGCCCGCGTGCTCTCGCGCCAGACGGACCTGCCCGCCGAGGCCGCCCGCCGCAGCTCGCTCGCGGCTCCCCGCTTCCTCGACGAGCACTTCGAGTACCTGCAACCGTCGCCCCACACCCGCTGGAACGAGACCCTCGCCGAGGCGGCGGACGAGATCGCTAGCGCGACCGAGGACGACGTCCTCGGCATCGTGGCGGCGCTCGCCAACCACGTTCGCCAGACCCTGACCTACCGACCCGGCTCCACCTACGTGGGGATCGAGCTGGCCGAGATCCTGCGACGGCGCCACGGGGTCTGTCAGGACTTCTCGCATCTCCTGGTCGCCATGTGCCGCAGCGTCGGCATCCCGGCTCGCTACGTCTCGGGATTCTTCTTCGCGCGCGAGGGGCACGACGGCGGCGAGCC
>CAYYUT010000025.1:4570-15355 GCA_964474935.1 uncultured Spirochaetales bacterium | reverse complement strand
GAGCATCAGGCTGGCAGTCTGAGGGTCAGGGGTTCGAATCCCCTCAGCTCCACCAAATCCTTCGGCCATTGCTCCGGCGGGCTCGTGGCACGGCTGTCGCGAGCAAGCATCCCCGCCTCCATCGATCCCGCTCCGGAGACCTGCCACGCGCGCCCACCCACGTGGGGTCCGGTGGTGCAGTACGAAGGCTCACAGCACGTGCCATCCCCTGCGGATCGCCTCATGGCGGCTCTCGAAGCGCGGTCTCGTCGCGGCCTCGGTCGCCGCGACGAGGTAGCCTCCGCCCGTGGCGATCGCGTGCTCGACGCGCGGCCACAACGCGTCGGGCGACGGCGCCGCCTGCCAACGCCCGGCGACCCCCGGGTCCATGCGACGGGGGCCGCCGAAGCGCTCCGGTCGTGCCCTCGCCGAGTCCCAGATCGTGGTATTGAGGATCCCGGGACAGAGGATCGTGGTGCCGATTCCCTGGCCGGCCAGCTCTGCGCGGAGCGCTTCGGCGACCCCAAAGGTCGCCTGCTTGCTCGCAGCGTAGAGGGTGAGAGGCGGATCGGGCGCCACCAGGCTCGCCGAGGATGCGGTCACCCCGACGTGGCAGGGACCACGGTCGACATCGAGCAGAGGGACGAAAGCCTGGGCCGTCCAGATCGCTCCGAGCACGTTCACCCCGTAGACCCACTCCACCGTTCGTGCGCGCGCCGCCACGATGCCCTCGGCGGCGCCCACGCCGGCGTTGATCCAGAGCAGCGCCACGGCGCGCCCCCGCTCCCGAACGGATTCGGATGCTTCCCGCACCGATTCCCGTCGACTCACGTCGGCGACGATCGAGAAGGCGTCTCCTCCGATCTCGGCGGCGATCCGCTCGGCGGCATCGGCGCGTACGTCGAGCACCCCGATCGACATGCCGCGACCTGCGAGACCCCGCGCCAGCATCGCCCCGATGCCGTCGCCCGCCCCGCTCACGATCGCTGTTCGCCCCGCGTATTCGGTCGGCAGGCTCACGGAAGGCTCACCAGATCATGGACTCCCCGGGTGACGGACGCCGCCACGCCCTGGCTGGCCAGGCGGCCCTCTCCGTCGATCGAGAAGAAGTCGACGAAACCCCGCGCACGGTCCGGCCCGCGGCGGCGATGGAAGACCGCAACCGCGAGATTCCGTCCGCTCCGGTCGAAGATCACGTCCTCGGGAAGGATTCCCGCCTGGTATGCGCGATCGAGCTCGACGAGACGCCCGCTCACGGGATCGCGACGGATCAACGACACCGAGTAGCGGCGACGACCGGCCCAGGCGCCCAGCAGCGCCCGCTCGGGCAGATAGGTCCGCTCCATGTTGATCGTGGCCAGGAGGCGACCGTCGGCCGAGACACCGAACCCCTCCGGCGAGCGGCCGACTTCCACGCGCGACACGACCCGCGGCGCCTCGTCGGCACGCGTCGGTGGCACGAGGGCGAAGAGTGAACCGGGGCCCTGGATGAGCATTGAAATGGCGCCCTCTCCCCAGTTGGTATCGGTCACGACGAAGTGGCGACCGCCTGGCATCCACTTGCCGACGGCAAGCCGGCGACCGCGGTCCCGGCTCGGGCGGCCCACCGGCGTGACACCGGTCGGCACTCCCTCGACATCGCGGGTCAGCCGGTAGAACTGAATGCGTCGGTTCGCGACGTTCACCGCGAGGGTGACCCCATCCGGGGCCACGTGTACGGTGCGAATACGTCGCTCCTCGTCGCTCTCCCGGTAGGGCGGATGGAGGGCGAAGGTCCGGATGCCCTGGATGCGGCCGCTCGGATCGAGCTGGACCGTCACCAGCTCCGCGCCCTCGGCCTCGCTCCCGATCACGAGATCGCCTGCGCCGGTCGCCTCGACCGATTGCGGATTCAGCCCGACCGGGGCGGCGTCGACGGGGTCGAGACGGTCCGCCTCGATTCCGAACACGGCCAGCCGCGAGCCCGGCGGGAAATCGGTGAACACGTCGGTCATCTGCGCGGCGTCTCTCGGCGCAGGCGCGCGCGTCTCGACGACGTAGGCGAAGCGACCGTCGATCGAGACATCCACCACCTGCGGCCACGAGATCACCGAATTCGACGCATCGGCGCGCGCCACCGGACCGCCGTCTTCGAACAGGGTGAGCGCGTCACGCACGCCGGGCAGGGGCTCTAGTCCCCCGTCCGCGTAGGCGGTGGCGGCCATGTCCGAGTCCGAGAGTGCGAGAAAGCTGCCTTCGAAGCGACCGGGGGCCTCCCGAAGGCCCGGATCGTCCGGGGTGAAGTCGCCGAGCGGGGCGCAAGCCGTGGCGAGCGAGGCGGCGAGCAGCGCGGAGAGCCGAGCGGCTGGGAATCGGTGGAGCAGCGGACGACGGGTGGGATCGAGCACACGGGCTCCTGAGGTGGCGACGTTCAAGGTTATAAAATAAACGGTTCATTTCATTTTACAACCCGGAGGGATTCTGGGAGCTTCCGCCCATGGGACTCGCCGAGTACCGACGCGCCCGAGGGACCGCCAAGCGGGCAGCCGTCGTCGAGGCCGCCAGTGCGGTGTTCCTCCGGGATGGCTATGCCCGCGCGTCGATGGAGGAGATCGCCCGCACCGCCCGCGTCTCGACGGCGACCATGTACCGCCACTTCCGATCCAAGGCGGAGCTGTTCGAGGCCGTCGCGACGGTCACACTCGATCGGCTCGAGGCCCGAATGCCCGACGCGGAGAGGTCGGGTGCCGTCGAGCGCCTGCGTGCGCTGGCGCGCGCCTACGCCGCTCTCCTCTCGTCATCCGAAGCGCGACGGGTCGTGCGAATGCTGGTGGCCGAGACCGAGCGGAGCCCGGAGCTGGCAGATCGGTTCTACGCGGCCGTCAAGGCACGCCTATCCGATGGGTTCGAACGCGCCGTGCGGGACGCGATCGGCGAGGGTGCGGCGCGACCCGGTGCCGCGACGATCCGCGCGGCCGCCCAGATCCAGGGGATGATCGAGCACGGAACCCTCCTGCGCGGCCTCATCCTCGGCGACACGGCCGAGAGCCGCCACACGCCCTCCCGCATTGCAGACGAGGCCTTGCGCACGTGGCTCGCACGCTGGGGCACGACGGCGGCGAGCGACTGACAGCGGCGCAGCGGCGGTGACGTGGTGGCCGACCCGGAACCACGGCAGCGGATGGCGATGCCGTCGGCCGACGTCGCCTCGCCGCCCCCGGACGACGTCCCTCGACGATGAGACCGTGGCCATTGTCACGGCTCGGGGAGCCATCTTCGCGTCCGGTTCGCGACCATTGATCGCCGTTGCCGAGGGCTGGCCGGAGGCGACTAGGGTCAACTCGGCATTCTGGGCCGTGTCACTCAAGTGACCGGCTTCTCGTGGCGATGACCCCCTCGTTGCCCGTGTCCTGCGAGGTCGCTGGACCGTGCGGCCGGGTGACGCGCCGAACGAGACGCGCGCGCCGACTGGCTCGAACCCGACCATTCCGGCGCCCGCCCGCAGGGCGCTCCGACCCTCGAACCACCGATCCGGGAGCATGCCGTGTCCTTGGTGAGACTGATCTACTGCAGCCGCAGCCGCTGCGGCTCCGGCGATCTGCAGCGCATCCTCGAATCCGCCACCCGCAACAACCGCCGCCAGCATCTCTCGGGACTGCTCTTCTTCGGGGACGAGCAGTTCCTCCAGGTGCTCGAGGGTCACACCGCGCACGTGAACCGGCTCTACGAGACCCTGCTCCACGACGACCGCCACGAGGACGTGAACCTGGTCGAGTTCTCACCGATCGAATCGCGCCGCTTCGCCGGTTGGTCGATGGGCCACTGTGGCGAGCAGTCGCTGGCCACCGAGCGGATCGGGGAGGACGTGATCTTCCGCTACTCGACCGACGAGCGCTTCGATGGCTACGGGCTCGCGCCGGCCGCCGCGCTCGAGTTCCTGGTCGAGGCGAGCCGGGCCTCTCAGCGCCGCGATCGGCGCGTCGGGGAGGGCCGACCGGGGGCCGCCCGCTCCGCCTGCCCCGCGCGGCATCGCCGCGCGCCGCGGCCGAGCGCCCGGCGGGCCCCCTTGCCTAAGCTCTCGGCTCCGACTGGACGAGGGAGTCCGATGGAGTTCTCTCGGGCCCGCCCGGTCGGACTCCGCGTGGGAGGTCGCGTGCCCCGGATCCTGGTTCTCGACGGCGATGCCCGCCAGTGCCTGCCGATCGTTCGGGCGCTGCGGGCGCGGGGCGACCATGTCACCGTGGCCTGCGAGAGCCGGCTCTCGATGGGTTGGCTCTCCCGCTATCCGCACCGCCGCGTGCGGGTGCCGTCGGCCGAGCACCAGCCCGAGGCATTCGTCGAGGCGCTGCGACGTCTGGTGGCGACGGATGCCTACGACGTCACCCTGCCGCTCTTCGATCTGTGTGCGCACCTCGTGTGCGAGCACAAGGCCGAGCTCGAAGCGCACACCCGGATCCCGATCGTCGCCCGCGAGGTCTTCATGCTGGCGCGGGACAAGGCCGCCACGATGCGGGCCTGCGACGAGAGCGGGGTCCCCTGTCCGCGCACCTGGCACCCGGATACGCAGCCGGTGGCCGAGATCGCCGCCGCCTGCGACTACCCCGTGCTCGTGAAGCCCCGTATCTCGCACGGGGCCATGGGCATCGTGCGGGTGGCCAAGCCCGAGGAGCTGGCGCCCACCCTCGAACGCATCCAGGCCCGACACGGGCCGTGCCTCGTCCAGGAGCTGATCCCCCAGAGTGATCTCCAGTACAAGGCCCAGCTCTTCCGGGGACCGGACGGCCGCCGGCACGCCGCCGTGGTCTTCAACAAGCTCCGCTACTTCCCGGTGACCGGAGGGACGAGCAGCATCAACCAGACGGTGGATCGCCCCGACATCATCGCGTCGAGCTGGAGGCTCCTCGATGCGATCGGCTGGGTCGGCTACGCCGATCTCGACTACATCCAGGACCCCCGCGACGCCGCGGCCAAGGTGATGGAGATCAATCCCAGGGTGACGGGGAGCGTGAAGATCGCCTTCGAGGCCGGGGTCGACTTCGCCGACCTGCTGGTGCGTCAGGCCCTCGGCGAACCGCTTCCCGCCTACCCCGACTACCGGCTCGGCGTGACGATGCGCTATCTGCCGCTCGACCTGCTCTGGTTCCTGTACTCGCCCGAACGCTTCCGGGCACGACCGAGCTGGTTCCGCTTCTTCGGACGCGACCTCTGCTACCAGGTGCTCTCGCTCCGGGATCCGGGGCCCTTCCTGGCACTCGGGCTCGGAGGCCTGCGGCGCTGGCTCGACCCGGCTGTGCGCGAGGCCAAGCTCGGTCGTTAGGCGCCCCGCCCCCGGTGTGCGCGCACCAGACGTTCGAGGAGCGTCTCGAGCCGGTTCACCAGCTCGCGGCGGTCGAAGTGTCTGGCATGGGCGACCCCCTGCTCGCCGAACCGACGCGCCCGCTCGGATTGGGTCATCACCGTTCGGAGCGAATCGGCGAGCGCCTTGGCGTCGCCGGCCGGGGTGGCGATGCCCGCGCCCGACTCGTCGAGGATCTCGCCCGGAGCCCCGTTCGCCGACACCAGCACCGGCCGGCCCGAGGCGATCGCCTCGTAGATCTTCGAGGGCACCGTGTGGGTGTCCCGGCGGGCCCGGAGCGTCACCGAGACCGCGTCGGCCGAACGCAGGAGCGAGGGAATGCGCTCGCGGGGCTGCTCACCGACGAAGCGCACGTGGTCCTCGAGGCCCTCCTGCGCGATGCGGGCCTCGAGCTTGGGCCGCTCGACGCCGGCGCCGACCCACACGAGCTGGATGCGCGCGTGGCTCTCGGGATCGGTCCGCTCGAGCTCGTGGAGCGCGTCGAGCAGGATCCCGAGACCCTGGGACGGCCCGAAGATCCCGGCGTAGATCACCCGGAAGCGGTCGCGGCCGACCCCCGCGGCGTCGAGGATCCCGGAGACGTCCTTGCTGTGATCGAAGCGCGAGAGATCGACGCCGTTCGGGACCACCTCGAGCTTCTCGCCCGCGACCCCCTTCTCGAGCATGCGTTCGCGCTTGCCTTCGGTCACCACGGTGACGGCGGCCGCCGTCCGGTACACCCAGCGCTCGATGGCCTCGAGCGGACGCACGATCAGCGGATTGCGCACCCGACCCGACTCGACGATCGCTTCGGGCCAGATGTCCCGCACGTCGAAGACCAGCGGAACGCGGCGGCGGCGGGCGGCGAGGATGCCCGGGATCGCGACGGTCGGCGGCGGGGAGGTCGCGATCACCACGTCGGCCGGGAGCCGCCCGAAGAGGGCCTGCGCCGAGGCGCTCGCCACGAAGCTCGCGTAGCCGAGCGGCTTGCTCACGGCCGGCCAGCGGGGCGACGCGAACATCCAGCCCCGATGCACCTCGACCCCGTCCATCTCCTCGTGTTGCCGGATGCGGCCCCGATAGGGCTCGGGGATCGACATCGAGGGGAAGTGCGGAAAGCCGGTGATGATGCGTACCCGGTGACCGCGCGCCACGAGCAGACGACCGAAGTCGTGGAAGCGCGCCGCGGGCGCGCCCATCTCGGGGGTGAAGAACTGGCTCACGACCAGGATGTCGAGCCCGTCAGCCATGCGTCTCGCTCCCTTCGGAGTCGACCGCCGGCACCCGGGCGACGAAGGCCTCGCCCTCGCGCTCGAAGCGGACGTTCCGAACGCGCCGCCCCTGTCCATCCGGCGCCAGGCCCGCCGGGATCGCCACCGTTGCGCGGCGGTAGCCCAGGGCGGAACGCAGCCGGATCGTCCCCGCGTCGGACGGCTGCGACGCGTCGCTGTCATCGGCGCCGGCATCGCCATCGGCGCCGGCAGCGGGCTCGGCGGCCATCTCGATCCCGGCACCGGCACGTGCCCGGACGACCAGCTCGAAGCGCGCATCGCGCGAGTCGACCTCGAACTCGAGAGGTGACGGATCGACGGAGAGTCTGCGCGAGGGCCAACGCTCTCCGTCGCGCTCGATCCAGGCCTCGACGAGCGCGTCACCCTGCCAAGCGGGCGGCAGCACCCGCACGCGATGGGTCCGGTGGGGCGCCACCGCGATGCCCGCGCCGAGCAGCCGGAGCGTGTAGCGGAAGACCTGGGTCTCGGCGCCGGGCTCCGATACCTCGATCGTCTCTTCGTCGCGCCAGGCCAGCAGCTCGGGGCTGTAGTAGTCGTACCAGGCGAGCACCGCATCGCGCGGGCGCGAGAAGCGGATCTCGGGATACCGCGTCGTCAGGTAGGCGAGATGGTCTCCGATCGTGCGCCAGTCGCCATAGTCGGGATCGAGCGAATCCCAGCGCTTGCCCATCCGCCAGTTGATGAACTTGTCGTGGGTCATGCAGCAGATCACGTGGACGCCGGGCCGGGGACGCTCGGAGTCGTCGCGCAGGCCCTCGAGCCGAAGGTCGACGTAGCGATTGATCACCCCCACGTCCGAGAGGAAGTCCGACTCGATGTTGAACTCGGCGCGGATCTCCAGGAGTCGCATGGCGGTCGCGGCGCAGGGGACCCGGATGTCGCCCGCCACGGGATAGGGCGTCGGCGACACCACCCGGTGGTAGAGACGCGGCTTCGGAACGTCGCTGTCGGCCAGGATCTCGAGCCGTCGCAGGAGCTGGGTCGAACGCTCGCGCTCGGCGGCGCTGTCGCCGTAGTCGAGCGATCCCGCCCGGAAGAGCGTCACGCGGAAGCGGGGGTCACCGAGCCTCCCGAGCGCCTCGAGACGCGCCACCCCACCCCAGGTGACCCAGGCCCGTGTCTCGGGCTCGTCCGCCGCGCCGAGAGCCGGGAAGCCGCGACTCCAGAAGCCCCGCTCGGGGATGCTCGCCTCGAGGAAGGCGCCGTCGGTCGTGACGTGCCCGCTCGCAGCGTCGAAGCCGTGGACGAAGCCCTTCCAACCCGGCACGTGGAACCCGTGGACGTGGAGACCGAGATCGTTCCCGGCGGCCACACCGTCGACCAGGTGCTGCTCGCACTCGCGGCGGAGCTCGGACCACGCCTGCGAGCGCTCGGCGGCCCACTCGAGCAGACCGAGCGAGCCGACGTCCACCATGTGGGTCCAGCAGGCCCCCGCCCGGTTCGCGATCTTCTCGGCGAGCTCGGACTTCTCGAGCATCGTCGTCCGCACCACCGGAAGCTCGGTGGTCTCGCGCTCGTCGTAGACCTCGTGGTCCTCGGTGATCAGGTAGTGCACGCTCCCGGGCTTGCGATCGGGTACGGCCACCTCGAGCGAGGCCCGCGCGAACCCCGAGCCGCTGGGCACGGCCAGCTCGCGCCGCCACGGGGCGTCCCCATTCACCGCGTCGGGCCGGGCGGCCTGCACCCGCAACGTGATGCCGCTCTCACCGGGGCCGAGCGGCACCCGACCGAAGGGCTCGCACACCAGACCGCCTCCGAGGGGCTCGACGACGTAGAGCACCGCCGGGCTCGAGCCCTCCCAGCGCACCCGCAGCTCGCGGGTCTCGCCCAGCTCGAGCTCGCCCGGGAAGCCCCCGTGGGCGAGCGATGCCGACTCCTTCGAGGCGTCCGATCTCGCCGCGCGTTCGATCCGTGCGAGCGTCGCGTCGTCGCCCGGTTCGCGGACCAGCGCGCGCCACCAGGCGTCGAGCGCGGCCTCGGGGTCGGCCTCGCGGCAGGCATCTCCGAGCGCCCGCCAGGCTTCGGCCGGCAGCGGGTCGAGCGCCAGGGATCGTTCCAGCCGGTCGCGGGCGGCCTGGGGATCACCGGCCTCGAGCGAGGCCCGGCCCGCCTCGAGCCAGAGATCAGCCCGGCCCGGATCGAGCGCGAGTCCGCGCGCGAGGAGCGAATCGGCCCGCTCGAGTTCGCCGCGCCCGCGCGCGTTCCGCGCCACCTCGAGCCAGGCGTCGAGACGGGCGCCGAGCGAAGCGCTCTCGTCAGCCCGTCGGATCGCCTCGTCGAGCGCGCCGCGGGCGAGGAGCTGCTTCACGTCCTCGCCGGCTCCACCCGCCTTGGCGCCGCTCCGGCGCCAGGCCCAGGTGTTGCGGAGCGCCGTCAGGATCGAGATCTCGCTGGTGTTGCGCGCCAGGCGATCGGCCACGGCCCGGTGCTCGGCCGCGGCCTCGGCCTCGCCGCGCGCCTCGGCCCGGGCGGCCAGTACGCGATGGGGCTCGGGCGCGCGCGGATCGACACGCGCGGCGAGCCGTGCGGCCCCCGTCCACCACCCGCCGACCAGGGCGAGCCCGCGCGCCAGCAGCTCCGCCGAGACGCGCCGAAGCACGAAGGCCCGGTTCGCAACGAGCTGACGGAGCAGGAGTCCGTAGCTCCGACCCTCCGGGGTGTTCCGCTCGCGGCGTCCCAACCTGCCCGCTCCTCCCGATGCGCCCGGGGCGCACGCTCCGCCGCGCTCCGTCGCCGCACGCGTCCCTTGGGCAGTGTCCTGCCTCAGGGGGTGGCGCGCAATCGCCCTCCCATCGAACGGTCCTGACCGGTGCCGCGCCGCTGCACACGGGCGCGGGGACCCCGCGAGGCGTCGGAGCGACGGGCAGACGCCCTCGCCCCCAGCCGCGTCCACCGAGACGCCGGCCGGATCGTGTTTCAGACCGGGATCGGACCGATCGGAGCGCCCAGGTGGCGCCAGATCGCCGAGAAGAGCACGTCGTTCGAGCAGCCCTTCTCGAAGAAGGCGCTGGCGCCCGAGGCGAAGGCCCGGTCGCGCGCATCGCGTCCGTCCTGTCCGGTGAGCACGATCACCGGAATGTGGGAAGTCTCGATCCGGCTCTTCAGGCGCTCGAGCGACACGAATCCGTCTCCCGCGGGCAGGCCGAGATCGAGGATCACCAGGTCCGGGCGCTCGCTCCGCACCTTCTTCATGCACGAGATCCCGTCCTGTGCGATCGCCACCTCGTATCCCTTGGCCCCGAGATGCATGCGCAACAGGTTCAGCACGTCGCCATCGTCGTCCACGACCAGGATCTTCTGTCTCATCTCCGTTCTCCCGTGCGTCAGTCGACGACCCGCACCCGTTCCACGTAGTGGGCCAGCCGCGCCACCTGCCTGCGACTGCCCTCGAGATCGAGATCACGCGCCGCGCGGTCGAGCTCGGCGCCGATCTCACTGATCACGTCGAACCCGTAGCCCCGACCCGATCCCTTCATGTTGTGCCCGAGCGTCCGGATGGTCGGGAAGTCACCCGACGCCACCGCGACCAGGAGTGCGTCGACGTCGCGACGTCGGTTGGCGAGGAAACCGTCGACGATGCCGCGAATCTCGGGATCGACCCGGACCCGCTCGGTCGCACCCCCGGCGTGCTTGGTCACGGCCTCGAGGAGGCGCTGCTTGCTGATCGGTTTGCTCAGATGGGCATCGCAGCCCGCTTCGAGGCTGCGCGAGCGCTCCTCCTCGAACGCGAAGGCCGTGAGCGCGATGATCGGGGTCCGCGGGCGGCCCTCCTCCGACTCGAGCCGACGGATCGCCCGGGTGGCCTCGTAGCCGTCCATCCCCGGCATATGGACGTCCATCAGCACCAGGTCGTAGGAACCGCCGCAAAAACGTTCGACCGCCTGCTCGCCGTTGTCCGCCTGGTCCACATCGGCTGCGACCGCGGCAAGGAAGGTCGCCGCGAGCAGCCGGTTGTCCTCGGAGTCGTCGACGAGAAGGACCCGCAGTCTCGGCGGCGCAGCCGGCGCGGCGTCGCCGCCCTGCGGCGCATCCTCCGCGCACGCAGCGACCAGCGGCACCGCGTCGTCCGGTGCCGCCTCGAGGGGTACCGAGAAGTGGAACACACTCCCGACACCCGGCGTGCTCTGGGCCCAGAGACGCCCGCCCATCCGTTCGGCGAGCCCACGTGCCAGGGCGAGCCCGAGACCGGTGGCGCCCAGG
>CAYYUT010000025.1:0-4560 GCA_964474935.1 uncultured Spirochaetales bacterium | reverse complement strand
ACAGGGTGGACAGGTCACCGTTGCACGCGTCGAGGAAGGCCGGATCCTGCCGAGGGTGGTGCGCCTGCTGCTCCTCCACCTCCTCGAGCACCTCCCGGCATCCGATGGAGTGGCCGTCGCTCCCGCGGCCCCTGAGCCGCCCCCCCATCCGTGCGGCTCGCCCTCGTGCCTGGGCTCCCCCGAGACCGGTGCCCCCCTGCTGTCGCGCGAGCGCGGGATCCCCCCGGTCGAAGCGCTCGAAGATGCCGTCGATCCGCTCGGACGACACGCCCGGTCCCGTATCCCCCACCTCGAAGTGGATGCCGCGCTCGACGCCTGGCTCGATCGGGCGAACCTTCACGACCACCTCGCCCGCCTCGGTGAACTTGATCGCGTTGCCGACGAGGTTCACGAGCACCTGACGCACCCGCTCCGCATCCCCGAGCAGTGCCGGGGGCGTGTCGGGATCGATCTCGTGTCGCAGGCGCAGGCCCTTCTCGCGTGCCGAGAAGCCCAGGATCTCGACCGTATCGCGCAGCAGCCGCGTCGGATCGAACGCATGGGTGTCGAGCGGAAGCTCGCCCGCCTCGATCTTGGCGAGATCGAGCACGCCGTCGATCAGGCCCAACAGGACCTCGCCCGCCCGCTTGCAGATGCTCGCGTACCGCGACTGGTCGTCGGAGAGCGGGGTCTCGAGCAGCAGCTCCGTCATCCCGAGAATCGAGTTCATCGGGGTGCGGATCTCGTGGCTCACCGCCGCCAGGAAGTCCGATTTGGCGCGCGACGCCTCTTCGGCTGCGACGCGGGCCTTGCGAAGCGCACGCTCGCTCGCGCCGCGCTCGATCGCGTAGCGGATCGCGCGCGTCAGCTCGCGCGTCGTGAGCTGCCACTTCACCATGAAGTCCTGCGCGCCGAGCTTCACGAGGTTTGCGCCCACCTCCTCGTCGTCGAGACCGGTGAGCACGATCACCGGCAGGTCGGGGAAGCGATGATGGACGCGGGCGAAGGTCCCGGGCCCGAAGCTGTCGGGCAGGCCGAGGTCGAGGAGCACCACGTCGAAGGGGCGCCGATCGAGCTGCTCGATCGCCTCACCGAGCGTCCGCACGCAGGCCAGGTCGAAACGCACCGGCCCGCGCGCAGACAGCAGCTCCTGCATCAGGAGCGCGTCGGGATGGTTGTCCTCGACCAACAGGATCTCGAAGCAGACGTCGCTCATGGCCTTCTGCGGTCTATCGGAACGCGGGCCGCGAGGCCGAAGTCCGGCCGGCGAGCGTGGAGATTTCTGCCGCGGACGAGATGTGTCCAAATCCCTTCGTCTTCGAATGGAGTGGCTCAGTCCCGAGAGCCCACGGCCGACAGGAACCGTTGCGGATTCACCCCGAACGGAGGTTCGAGCGAATGTGGTCAGACGACAACTGGATGATCGAAGACGGGATGCACGAGGCGCCGCGCCGAAGGTTCGTCGAGCCGCCTGTCGACAGATCCCGCCGGCTGCTGGTGGTCGAGGATGACATCGACCTCGAGACTCTGATCGCCCATGTGGTCCAGCGTATCGATCCCCGGATCGAGCTCGACTGGGCGACGAGCGTATCGCGGGCGCACGAGCTGCTTGGCCAGTACGAGTACGACCTCGTCGTAGCCGACTACGCCCTGACCGGGAGCTGGACCGGGCTCTTCCTGCGCCATCTCTGCGCCCACAAGTATCCCTGGCTGCCGTTCGTGATCATGTCGGGGATGCCCACCCAGCACTACCTCGCGATCGCCGGCGACGACCCCTGCCCGTTCCTTCACAAGCCTTTCACCGTGAGCGAGTGCCACGACTTCCTGGCGGCCATGATGCCGACCGCCTGAGGATCCGCCCGGTCGGCCGTGCGTAGACGCCCCGCTGGCGCCCCGGGGATCCGGGCGTAGACTCGTGCGGGAACCAGAGGGGCGCCCACGTTGAGCTCGAAGCCGGTTCACATCCTGGTCGTGGAAGACAGTCTGGCCGACTTGCGCCTGATCGAAGAGGCCTTCGCCGAGGCGCGGATCGCGCATCGGCTGAGCGTTGCGCGCGACGGTGCCCAGGCCCTCGAAGTCCTCGCGCGCCGCGACGATCGTCCGGACCTCGTGACGCTCGACCTCAACCTTCCGGGCATGAGCGGCCGCGAGGTTCTCGAGCGGATCAAGGCCGACCACGCCCTGCGCCGGATACCGGTGGTCGTCCTCTCGACGTCCTGCTCCGACACCGACGTGCGCGAGAGCTACGACCTGCATGCCAACTGCTACATCACGAAGCCCGACGACTTCGCCGGCTTCGTCGACGTGGTGCGCGCGATCCACGACTTCTGGCTGCGGGTCGTGAGGCTTCCGGGCCACTCCGAGCGCGCGGCCTGACCGAGTAGCGGCCTGACGGAGCACGCGGCCCGACCGGGCACACAGCCCGACGACGCTCGCTCGGTCCGCCCCCTCGTCCCGGCTCCATGCCCGACGTCTGGACGCCCGACGCGGCCCCCGTGGCGAGACGACCGGCGCGCCCGGACCGCCACACCGGCGGAGGCCCGGGGTTGGCGCCGCTGGGCGCTTCGGCGATCATCACCTGGTGTCCACCTGGATCGTGACGGGCGGAGCCGGATTCATCGGTTGCAACTTCGTACGGCTCGCCCTGCAGCGCGCCGACCTGCGGGTGGTTGTCGTCGACCGCCTCACCTATGCGGGGAGCCTCCGCAACCTGGAGGACGTACGCGACGATCCGCGCTTCACGTTCATCCAGGCCGACATCGCCAACCGCGATGCCATGGGTGTCGTGATGCGCGAGCATCGCCCGACGGCGGTCCTGAACTTCGCTGCCGAATCGCACGTCGATCGTTCGATCGACGGCCCGGGGGCTTTCGTTCACACCAACCTGGTCGGCACCTTCGAGCTGCTCGACGCCGCGCGCGAATACCTCGACAGCCTGCCCGGGTCGGAGCGCGAGCGCTTCCGCTTCCTCCACGTGTCCACCGACGAGGTCTACGGGACGCTCGGCGACGAAGGTCTCTTCTCCGAGCAGACCCCCTACGCCCCGAACTCGCCCTACGCCGCCACCAAGGCCGGCGCCGACCATCTGGTTCGTGCCTACTTCCACACCTTCGACGTTCCCACCCTGATCACCAACTGCTCGAACAACTTCGGCCCGTTCCAGTACCCCGAGAAGCTGATTCCGCTGATGGTGATGAACGCGCTCGACGGCAGGCCCCTCCCGATCTACGGCGACGGAGGCAACGTGCGCGACTGGCTCTTCGTGGAAGACCACTGCTCGGGCATCCTGCGAGTGCTCGAGCAGGGCCACCCGGGTGAGAAGTACAACCTCGGCGCGCGCGCCGAACGGAGCAACCTGGAGCTGGTCGACGCCCTCTGCCGGCACCTGGAGACGATCGCGCCGGCAGCCCAGAACAGGGCATTGCGCGAGGCGGGCGCCACGCAGTACGGAGATCTCAAGACCTTCGTCGAGGATCGGCCGGGCCACGATCGCCGCTACGCGATCGATCCCTCGCGCTGTGAGGAGGAGCTCGGCTGGTCGCCGCAGCATCCGTTCGACGAGGCGCTCGGGCGGACGGTGCGCTGGTACGCCGAGAACCGGGAGTGGGCCCGAGCCGTCGAGGATGGTGGTCGAGCGCGGGAGCGCGCGGGTCTCGCGCGTCCGAAGGCCGTCGGGGACCGGAAGGCCTAGGCGGCGGCCGAGACCGTCCCGCCGGGCCGGGTCCGTTGGGGAGCGCGTCGGGCATTCTGGATGCGCGACTCGAGGCAGCTCGGACACATCCCGTGGCTCACCCGGGATGCGCCACCGACCTCACGCCCTACAACGGCGACGATCACTTGGTCACACCATGCGCATACGACACTCACGCCCTTTGAGTGGCAGCTCGACCCCGTTTGTGTCGGGCTCCCGGAACCGGGACGTCTCGGAATCGGGATTCCGGGGCGCAAACCACTGAAAAGAATGGGGTTTGGCGTTTGGGCAAGGGGCGATTCCGGCCCCGGACCGGCGCCTTGCGGAGGGCCCTGCCCGCCCGCGCGCCCGCGCGCCATCCGCGCCCCGGCGGCAGCTCCCCGCAGTCGCCGGCCTGCGTCCCGTGGGTGGGACGCCGGGCTCCCCAAGGGCCATGCGCAGGCGCTGGTGCAAGCGGTCCGCGCGCGGCCGGAATCCGCGACCGGCGTCGCTTGGCACGAGACTTGGATGAGGAGGGCGCGGGGGAAACCAGACCTCGGGGGGGTCGAGCGGAGTCGCCGAGTGCAAGATCACACCGTCCTGTTCGTGGACGACGAGGTCAACATCCTGAAGGCGCTCCAGCGCCTGCTGCGCCACGAGGACATGAGCGTCGTGTGCGCCTCGCGTCCCCAGGAGGCGCTCCAGCTGCTGGAGGGCACGCCCGCCCAGGTCATCGTGTCCGATCAGCGGATGCCCGACATGACCGGGGTCGATCTACTCAGCCAGGTGCGTGCGCGACACCCGGACATGATCCGGATGATGCTCACCGGCTATACCGAGATGAACGTCGCCGTCGACGCCATCAATCGGGGCGAGATCTTCCGGCTGATCACGAAGCCCTGGAACGACGA
>CAYYUT010000024.1:0-15495 GCA_964474935.1 uncultured Spirochaetales bacterium | reverse complement strand
CCACGCCGCCCACCCACCAGGCCCGCCCGGTTATGGCCATGCCGCGGCTCCCGATCCCGATCAACAACAATTGAGACCGCCGCGGGCCCGGCGGCCCGCGGACGGCCGGAGCGCGACGACGCGCACCGAGCCAGCCTGGAGCCATCCGATGACGAAGACCCCCGCCCTCCTCCGATTCCTCGGCGCGTGCATGCTCGCGACGTCTCTCGGCGTCGCCTCGCTCGCCGAGGCCCAGTACCAACCCTGGGCGGGAGGCGCCGTCATCAACGATCCCGAATGGCAGAAGCGCTTCCTCGGGAGCTACGGCTTCCTCTCGGGCGCCGAGCCCGAGATCAATACGGGCGAGCTCGAGATCCTGCGCGAGGTGATCGATCTGCTCAAGGCGAACCCCCGGGCCGCCTCGGCCGTGCTCGAACAGCACGTGAGCGACACCAGCAGCGCTGCGCTCGACTTCATTCTCGCGAACCTGAACTTCCAGAACGGCGAGCTCGGGCCGGCCAAGACGCGCTATGCGAGCGCCATCGCGAAGTTCCCCGACTTCCGGCGCGCCCACAAGAATCTCGGTCTGCTGCTCGTGCAGGAGCAGGACTTCGACGCCGCGCTCGAACACCTGAGCCGCGCGGTCGAACTCGGTGATCGCGACGGCCGGAACTACGGTCTGATGGGCTACTGCCTGATCAACCAGGAGAACTACCTCGCGGCGCAGGAGGCCTACCGCCAGGCGATTCTCGCGGAGCCGAAGGTCCAGGACTGGAAGCTCGGGCTGGCGCGGTCGCTCCTCGCGATGGAGGAGTTCGCCGAAGCCAACGCGCTCTTCGAGACCCTGATCAAGGAGAACCCGACCGACGCCTCGAACTGGCTGCTCCAGGCCAACGCCCTCGTGGGGCTCGAGCGGCCGCTCCAGGCGGCCGAGAACCTCGAAGCGGTGCGGCTGCTCGGGAAGGCGCAGTCGAGCAGTCTGGTGCTGCTCGGCGACATCTACATGAACGCCGGGATGTTCGATCTGGCCAAGAGCGCCTACGTCGAGGTGATCGAGAGCGACCAGGGCGGCTCGCAGTTCAGTACCGCCTACCGAGCCGCCGATCTCCTGGTGCGAACGCGGGCCTTCGACCAGGCGTCCGAGGTGCTCGAGACCGTCGATCGTCGCTACGCCACGAATCTCGGCGAGGACGACCAGCTCAGGGTGCTGACGCTGAAGGCCAAGATCGCGCGTGCCCAGGGCCGCAAGCAGGAGGCCGCCGAGGTCCTCGAATCGATCGTCAAGCGGGACGGCACGCGCGGCGACGCCCTGCTCGAGCTCGCGAAGTACCACCGCGACCAGGGCAACACCGAGAAGGCCATCCTCCTGATCGAGCGTGCCGCCCGGCTCGAGGCCTACGAGTACCAGGCGCTCCTCGACCACGCGCAGCTGCTGGTGTCCGAGCGCGACTATGGCGAGGCCGCCGAGCTGCTGCGCAAGGCGCTGCGGATCAAGGACGAGCCCCGGGTGCAGCGCTTCCTCGAGCGCGTCGAGGCCGCGATCGTCCCCAGCTGATCGAGGGCGCCCGGCGCGGCCTCAGCGAGAGGCCGGGCTCGCGGGCAGCAGGGCGTAGGGTCCGTCGACGGGCAGGGTCTGCTGATCCGCGACGAGCGAGCTGTGGAGCTTCCACGGGAAGCTCCGTGCCACGCCGGGTGCGCGCACGATCCCGTTCATCCGCATCTCGAGCTCGAACTCGTGCTCGATCGGTCCCGCCCCGGGCTCGGGCGGCAGGAGGATGCGTCCCTCGAAACGCGCATCGGAATCGGCGGTGCTGGCGTTGAGCGGCATGTCTCCCAGTCGGAACCAGGAGACCGGAATCCGGTAGTGGAGCACGAGCTGGCTCTCGCCGTCGGGCATGCCGTAGCGGACCAGCGCCGCGGTGGGCGGCTCGGCCAGCTCGACGACGCGGACGCCGCGCGCGCGCAGGAAGCGTCGGGTGAGGCTCTCGTCGAGAATCCAGCTCTCGCCCGGGACGACGGGCTCGCCCGGATCGAAGAGCGCCGGACCGAGCGAGTACTCGAACTGCTCGGCCAGGATCCGTTCGAGCTTCTTCTCGGTGCCCCGATTCACGCGGCGGTCGCCCACCGTCACGCGCAGCCGTCCGTCCGCGCGCCGTTCGACGTCGAAGGCCGCCTCGTCGCGGAAGAGAGCGCTCGCGCGTTCGCCCTCGGCCCGGCGGAAGTCGACTGCCTGGTGGCGTTCGAGGGTCGGCCGGCCGTGTTCGTCGGTCTCGAGCACGATCACCGTCGCGGCATAGTGGAGCCGGCTCTGCTCGTTGCGATGGCGTCCGCCCGGCCCTGTCGACGAGGCGTCGGTGCGCCGCGTCGAGGAGAGCGTCAGGACGTAGGAGTCGGCCGGCTCGTAGGTCGGAGCGAGCTGCGACGCCAGCCAGACCGCCTCCGGGGTGGCCGGGTCGGCCGGTCGGGCGCCGGCCGGAGCCATGCACAGGACCGCAAGGGTCACGAGCAGGCTCCTGAAAGGTCGAGTGTTTCCGGCCCACACCGCATGAGAGAACGACGCTGCATCCATCCAGACGGATATCGGCCGCCGAGGCGTCCGACTTGAAGCGACCCGGGCGTCGCGCGGCCACGACCGCCGATGTGAAGCGCGGGCGAGACCCACGCTGCGGGTGCGATCTGCGCGGGGCGAGCGAACGCGGCCGCGTGCCGCATCGGGAGCCACGCACCGGCCGCGCCTGCGACACGCCCGGGTCGGGGTCTGGTGCGCAGACCGACGTCACGTGCGAACGGACCAGCCGGCTGCAGGCGACGGGCGGCGACTCAGGTCTCGTCGAGGAAGCGGGTGCGTTCGGCGCCGAGCTCATCGGTGAGGAGACGGCGCAGGCTCTCGCGCGCCAGGGTGCGTCCCTCGGCCAGGGTCTCGGGCCGCTGCGGGAAGAGCAGCCCCGGGGTGCTGCTCCGTCGGATCCAGAGCGTGCCGCCGTCGGCGAGCGTCACGAAGACACCGGCGGCGCCCGTCGCGTCGCGCCGCTCGACCTCGAGCCCGCGCATCTCGAGCCACTCGAGGGTCTCGATCGCCGCGGCCACCAGCTCCATCGAGGCGGTCTCGAGCAGATTCCGATCGCCCGCTGCGTAGGCCATGAACGGGAGAGCGAGCAGCGCCTCGAAGTCGTAGGGCGCGACGCGGTGGAGCGCGCGGAGCTCGCGGGCGGCGGCCCCGAACTCGCCGCGGCGCGCCAGGGCCCGCGCGAAGAGGTGCGGAGCCGGAGGGAAGAAGGGGGCGTAGCGGCCGAGCGCCTCGTAGGCGGTGCGTGCCGCTTCGAGGTCGTCCTGCCAGACGGCGACGTTCAGGCGTTCGAGCGCGATCTCGGGCTCGCCGGGATGCCAGGCGCGCGCGCGTTCGAGGAGCCCGACGGCGCGATCGAGATCCTGGTCGATCGAGACCGTGCGCTTCGCCTCGAGCAGGAGCTGGCTCGCGCGGAAGGTCGGGAGCACCAGCGCCAGCGAGCCCAGCGCCACCGCCACCAGCCCCGTCGCGACGAGGGGGCCGCTCACACGTCGGGGCGGGTCGCCGGGCGCGGGGTTGAGCTGCCAGCCCAGCCCGAGCGCCAACACCAGGAAGAGCTGCGACCCGACGTGTCGCGTCGAGAGGGAGGCCATTCCGAGGGCACACCACATCGCGATCGAGGTCGAGAGCGCCAGGGCCCAGAGCGCGCGGCCGTGGTCGCCGCGATGCCCCGCATGCCTCGCTAGCGCCCGGCGTCGCTCGGCAGCCCGCGTTCCTGGTGGCTCTTCCCGCGACGACGTCCGGATGAGCGTGCGCACGAGCCGCACCAGGGTCGTCCCGAGGAGCGCCAGGAATCCGCCGAGAGCCAGCAGTCCGCCGTCGCTCCAGAGCTCGAGGAACTCGTTGTGGATGTAGAGCTGGCGGATGGTCGCGGCGACGGCGTACTCGGGCGGCGACACCGCGAGGAGATCGCGTCCGCCCGAGCCGAGCCCGCGACCGGCGACGGCCCGGAGCGGATCGGCGAAGGTGCGGTCGAGCACGATCCAGAAGGTGATGCGACGGCCGGGCTCGGGGAAGGTGTGCAGGCGTTCGATGTCGATCAGCCGCGCTACGCGACGCGCGAAGCGCTCCGACCCTCCGAGCCAGACCGCCGCCGCGAGGGTCGCCACGAGCGCGGCCGCCAGGGCGAGCGATCGGGCGAGCGTCCAGCCCCGGACGCTCCGCAGCCAGACGAACACGAATCCGGCCACGCCGAGTCCGACCCAGAAGATCGCGCTCCGCGACTCGCAGGCGAGGACGATCGCGGCGCCCGCCACGAGGGCTGTGCGCGCGAGCCAGGCGTCGGCGCGGGTGTCCGACCCGAAGGCCGGCGCCAGCAGCCACATCGCGGCGACCGCCACCGTTCCGGCCAGGATGTTCGCGTTGCCGAAGCCGAGCTCGAGCGGCTGCTCGTAGCCGAAGCCCGGAAGCGCGAGCCCGAAGGCGTGGCCGGCGAGGGCGATGGCGGCGAGCCCGAGGAGCGACACGGCCGAGGTTCGCGCCACCGTGCGCAGCGCAGCGCGCGCATCGAGCGCGCTTGTCGCAGCGAGAACGACGGCGAGCCCGAGGAGCTTCCCGAACTGGTAGGTCGCCAGGCTTCCGGTGTGCGCCGAGAGCGCGCTCACCAGCCCGAGCCAGACCACGAGGACCCCGAACCCGAGGTGGAGCCAGCCCGGCGCGAGCGCCGCCCGGCCGCGTGGCAGTCCGACAGCGAGCGCCAGCAGCGCGAGGCCGGCCGCGACCAGCACGCACAGGCCCCGGAAGAGCTCGACCTCGAAGCTCACGGCGCCGCCAGCCAGGAGGGCCGCCGCCACCGGGAGCGCCAGGATCACCGCGAACGGCCCGGTCCCGCCGTCGCGATCGCTCGCTGTCTCGCGCCCCCTCGCCCTGGCTGCCACCGACCCTCCGCGTCCCGGCCCCACCTGCGCGGCGCTCGCTCCGAGCGCGTGTCACGCCGCTCGCCCCCGGGCGTCCCGGCCGGCCCGTCGAGCCGGCCCTCGGCGCGACCGGGCATGGAAGCGAAGCGACCGGTGGTCCGCCAAACGAGGTGCGCGGCGATCATGGCGTCCAGGCCGGGCCATCCCGCATCCCATTCGAACGGACCGAGCGTGTGCGGGGCGCGTCGGACGCGGCGTCCCGATGGCCGGCTCGGGCGATCGGGTCGCGCCGGGACCGGCCCAGGCGGCCGCTGGCCGACACGGAGGATGAAGTGTCCCGCAAGCGGAACGTGTCACGAGGCTGGGGCCCTCCTGGCAAGCCCGAGGCGCAGCCCGAACGAATCTCGCTCCACTTCTGGGTCCGGGCGCAAGTCCTCGGATGTGCAAGCGTTGGCAGCAAGTCGTCGGCGTCGCTCGAGCGCGCCGTCCACGTCTTCTCGTCACGCAATCGCCGCAATTTTCTCACGCCGGCCGGGCGCGGACGCGAGTAGCATGGCGCGTCGCATGTCCCCCGATCCCACCCGCTCGCGCGCCCGGCGCCGACGCCGGGCGGCCCGACGCCGTCCCGGTGCCCATGCGCGTCCCGACCGCGGCGCGGCTTCCAGCGGGTGGGAGCGGACGGCGCGCGGCTTCGACGCAACTCGGTCGGCCAACGACTGATATCGCGGCCGGCCTTCGGCATCGGGTGGTTGCCGAGAGTCGGTCCGGGTTGTCCATGAAACGAGCCTGCGATCTCACATCCCGCATCGCCTCGGCGGGCCCGGGCCCGAGCGTTCCGCGGGCCGCCGGCCGGCCGCGGAGGCTCGTTCGTGCGTCCTCGCGCGGGCTCCGGGCTGGGTCGCTCGCATGGCTTCTCGCGGGGCTCCTCGGGGCCGCGCTCGCAACCCCCACCGCCCAAGCCCAGCAGGTCGACGACATCTTCTCCGACCTCGGAACCGCCCAGGCCGTCGACGAAGAGGCCGAGGCGGAGGCCGCCACCCAGGATCTGGCCCAGGACGAGGGCCTGATCCGTGGCCAGGTCTTTGACGCCGAGTCCGGATCGCCGGTCAAGGGCGTGACGGTGATCGTGGTGTGGCCGCCCCCGGCCGACGGCAGCGTCGCCCGCCAGGAGGTCGCCACCACCGACTTCGACGGCGCCTACGAAATGCGCGACGTGCCCGCCGGACGTTACGAGCTGAACTTCGTCAAGTCGGGCTACCGCACCTCGAAGATCACCAACTTCGAAGTGCTGCCGCGCGAGATCAACCGGGCCGACTTCCCGATGCAGCCCCTCGCCGTGAGCGACGGGGGCGCCGTGCTCGATCTCGAGGCCTTCGTGGTCGAGGCCTCGGCCGTCGAGGAGATCATGGCCGACCTCGAGCTCCGGCTCGACTCGGACCAGCTCCTGAACGTGCTCACCGCCGAGGATCTCTCGCGCTTCGCGGCGGGCGACGTGGCCGACGCCCTGCGCCGCGTCTCGGGCGTGAACGTGGTGGAGGGTCAGTTCGCGATCATCCGCGGCCTCGAGGACCGCTACAGCAGCACCCTCTACAACGGGGCGCCGGTGCCGAGCCCCGACCCCGACCGACAGTCGGTGCAGCTCGATCTCTTCCCCTCCGAGATCGTGAGCAACCTGCAGGTGGCGAAGACCTTCTCGCCGGGCACGCCGAGCAACTCGGCCGGCGGCAACATCGACATCATCACCCACGACTATCCCGACGAATGGACCTTCAAGTGGAAGGGGGGTACCGGCTTCAACGAGAACGCGCTCGTCGACGGGTTCGAGCGCTACGACCGCGGCAGCCCCATCGGAATCCGCGGCGACGACCGCGACATCGTCGAGAGCGAGACGGGGGGGTTCCTCGGCGGGCGGGGCACCATCGCCGGGCGCGAGTTCCGGCTCAAGACGGTCTTCAACACCGAGATCGACTTCCAGACGGCGGAGGGAACTCAGGAGGGACGCGAGCCGGTGCGGGCCGTCACCGAGAGCGTCTTCCTGGGCTTCGACCCCTTCCCGATCCCCGTCTTCGATACGATCATCACCGAATCGGCCAGCCTCGAGACCGGCGAGCTGCCTCTCACCGACGGCCTGACCCAGTTCATGCAGAGCGATCGCGAGGAGCAGACCACCTACTTCGGGAGTGTCGGGCTCGACCTCGATCAGGCGGCCAATCACCAGCTCAACTTCTCGGCCTTCAGCACTTCCAAGGAGAACGAGACCGTCCAGCTCCGGAACAACTGCTTGCTGCCGGGCCTCGACTATCGGGCGCTCGCCATCGAGCAGCTCAACTCGGGAGGGGGTGGTCTGGCCGGCCAGCTGATCGATGGCGACAATCCGCAGGGCGGCGACGTGGGCGTGGCCACCGGCGGATCGTTCTGTGCCGGTCTGATCCGTCAGTTCGCCGACCCCGGCGAGACCGACGACGGCGAAGGCGGCCTCGTCTACACCAACATCTTCCAATCGGGCTCGTTCCTGCGCGAGCGCGACCTGACCCTCTATCAGCTGAACGGCGACCACCAGACCGACCTTCTGCCGGGGCTGCGGGTGCGGTGGGCGATCAACACCGCCAACACCACCCAGTTCGAAGACTCGCTGACGGCGCGCTTCTTCTTCGAGCCCGACGACGTGCCGCTCACCGAGGCGGAGCTGCCGGACGGGCTCGAGAACGGGCCGCTCGACGACTCGCAGCTCGGGTCCGGAGTCTTCCGCAATACGGGGGGCATCTTCTCGAGCGTCAACGACATCAGCGAGGACCAGCGTTTCGGCCGGGTCGACCTCGAGTATGAACGCAACTTCGCCGAGATGGTGACGGCCAAGGTCGTCACCGGTGGCTGGTGGGAGCAGGCCACCCGCGATGTCGACTCCGAGTACCTGCAGACCGTCTCCGAGTTCGGTGCCGACAGCGAGTTCAACTTCGACGATACGTCGCTCCCCGAGCTCGGCCGTAGCCTGCGCAACAGGTTGAGCCCGGGTGGCTTCGCGACCTCGACCAACGATTCGAAGCGGAAGATCTTCGGCTGGAACATCAATGGAAAGCTGACGTTCCTCGAGAAGCTCGACATCTCGGGCGGGATCCGGCGCGAGAACATCCGCATCACGTCGAATAACGCGCCGTTCACCGGAGGTCTCGACCCTGATTCGAACACGCCCCGGATCTTCCCTTCCCGCTATCTCTTCTGCGACCGGATCGACAACCCCGACCGGGCGCTCGAGTCCATCTTCCCGCCGGGCGGCGCGCCGGTGTCCGGCTTCGTCTTCAACGACGAGCTGATCGCGTTCCCGGTGAGCTTCACCGAAGAGGGGTTCGTGGACGTGTTCGGCCCGGAAGGCGTGCAGGCCTGCGTCAATGGCGACATCGACGAGAAGAAGACCCTGCCCTCGGCCAGCTTCAACTTCCGGCCCATCGAGGGTCTGAGCATCCGGGGCGCCTGGTCGCAGACCGTGGCGCGTCCCTCTTTCCGTGAGCTCGGCTACTACGTGTCGCTCGAGCCCGGCTCCGACGACCAGATCGTCGGGAACCCGCAGCTCCAGCTGTCCGAGGTCGAGAGCTGGGACGCCCGCATCGAGTACACCTGGGGCGGGTTCGGCGATCTCCTCGCGGCGAGCGGCTTCGTGAAGCGCATCGAGAAGCCGATCGAGCAGATCGTGCTCCGCGACGCGATCATCTTCGACACCACGGATACCGCGATCTTCCGCACCTTCTTCAACAATCCGAGCGACGCCGAGCTCTTCGGAATCGAGGTCGAGGGCCGCAAGAACCTGGGATTCCTGGGCTTCCACCCCTGGCTCGAGTACCTGACGGTCGGCGGCAACTACACCTACATCAACGCCGAGGTCGACCGCACGCCTGCCGAGCTGATGCGCTCCCGAGCGTTCTTCGGGGCGGCCGAGGGCACCAGCAGCGAGTTCCCGGAGCTGGAGCAGACGCGACGGCTGTTCGGGCAGCCCGAATGGATCGTGAACGCCGACATCAGCTTCGACCACCCCGACTGGGGCACGAAGTGGACGCTCGCCTTCTTCGCAATCAGCGACGTCCTCGACGCGGCAGGGACAGCCGGTGTGAACTCGGACGGATCCCTCACCGACTTCACACTCGACCGCTACGTCGACTCCTTCCACACGCTGGACTTCGTGTTCAGCCAGACCTTCAACTTCAATCGCTTCCTGCCGGGCGAGATGCGTCTGCCTGGCGACTGGACCTTCAAGTTCAGCGCCAAGAACCTGACCGACAGCCGGCGCGAGATCGTCTACGACACGGAACAGCTCGCGGAAGAGGTCGAGGAGCGTTCCTTCCGGGTCGGCCGCGACTACTCGTTCTCGATCACCTACTCTCTGACCTTCTGAGCGCTCCTGGCCGCAACCTGGCGTGGAGGTGCGCCATGCTCCTCCCGACGATGACGTGCCACCTTGCTGCAGCCAGGCTCCGACCCGGCATAGGATACGGCCGGCTCGTGGCGAGGGCGTTCGCCGCGGCCTGGCTCCTCGCAGCAACCCTCGAGACGGCGTCGGCCGCACCGCCGGCTGGGCCCCCCGCCCCGGCACCCCGCGTGCTCGTCGAGCGGCTTCCCCCCACGGTTCGACCCTTCGCTGCGCGCGACGGGTTGGTCTGGAAGCGACCCGGAGGCGACGCGATCGTCGAGCTCGTCGAGGACGCGCCGCTCGGTCCGCCCCGCCCCGGACTCGCCGTGCTCGACGGGAGCAGCTTCGAGATCGAGTACACCCTCGATCCCGCACTCGACGCCTGGGTGCGTGCGATGCTGGCCCGGGCCGACGTGGTCTACGCACACGTGATCGTGATGGACCCGCGTTCGGGTGAGGTGCTGGCCTACGTCTCGACCGATCCCGAAGGCTTCCCCGCGACGCGTCTCTACCCGACCGCGTCGCTCATGAAGGTGGTGACGGCGGCGGCGGCGCTGCGCGCCGATCCGGCCGTGGCCGGGGCGAGCTGCCGCTATCTCGGCAGCCCCTACATCGTGCAGGCCTCGCATCTCGAACCGCCGGCCGCGGGAGGCCGGGTGCACTCGTTCCTGGGCGCGCTCGCGGCCTCGAACAACCAGTGCTTCGCCCGCCTCGCGGTGCACGCGGTGGGTCGCGATCCGCTCCTCGAGGAGCTCGAGCGCACCGGTATGCTCTCGTCCCCGGCGCCGCTTCACGCGCCCGGCCGGGTCGATCCCGTGTCGGGCCCGCTCGAGCTCGCCCTGCTCGGCTCGGGGTTGCGCGGGTCGTACGTGACGCCGCTCGCCGCCGCGCGTCTGGCCGCGGCGCTTGCGCACGGCGAGCGGGTGGAGCCTCGCTGGATCCGCCGCGTCACCGACGCCGAGGGCCGCGCGCTCGCACTGCCTCCGAGCGCGCCGCGCCGTCCGGTCTGGCCCGCCTCGCTGGCGCGAACGTTGCGCGAGCTGATGGTGGGCGTCACCGAGCGCGGGACGGCGCGGCGCGCCTTCCAAGCGCCGGATGGCTCGTCGCGTCTCGGTCCCATCCAGGTGGCGGGCAAGACGGGCACACTCAGCGGCGACGATCCGGCCGGCCTCTACCAGTGGTTCATGGGCGTCGCGCCCGCCGCCTCGCCCGAGCTGGCCGTGACGGCCCTCACCGTCGACGGAACGGTCTCGGCGTCCGAGGTGGCGGCGGCCGTCTTCGAGCAGGTCTTCTGCGGAGGGGAAGGCGTCTGCACCGAGGAACGGCTCGATGCGCTCCAGGCGCGGGCTGCGGCCCGCGAGGGCGCCTTCGAGGCCGCCGCCGAGGCGAGCGCGCGCGAGGCTCCCCGGAGCGACCTCGACGAGACGCCGCGCCCCGTCGCATTCGAGCCGCTCGACTTCCCGCGCGCTCTGCGTCTCGAGCCGGTGGAGGGCGAGGTGGTGCTGCGCCTCACGCTCGCGCCCGACGGCCGGGTCGCCCGGGCCGAGGTCGAGCGCTCGGACCTGCCGGCCTTCGACACATTCGTGCGAGATTCGGTGAGCGAGTGGCGCTTCACGCCTCCCCGCCGGGACGGCGAGCCCGTCGACGCCAGCGTCCGCCTGCCGGTGCCCATCCGGATCCGCTAGGGCGCCGCGACCGCACGCTTCGTCGCCGCATCCCGTCGGATTCCCGCGACATTCCAGATGTATCGAGGACCGGGCTGACGACGCCTGCCGAGGGCCTGCGTTCGTTCCGCAGGGGCGGTCGGGAGCAGCGTGCCACGGGAGGCACGTGCTGTGTGCCAACGCCGTGAAGAACTGTGACGATCCAGTGAACCCCGAGAGATTCGGCCCCGTCTCGGCCACTTCATGTGTAGCCGATCGTCATCCAAGCGTTCCCGGCGGATGTCCGGAAGCCATCGGGTGATGGCCGCAAACCGAAAGACCGCGATCCGGCGGCAGCTTACTCTGCTCGCCACTGCGCCAGACACGTTCGGCGCAGGGCGATTCGAATTGCACCGAAACCCACCAAATGAGGGCTTGTTACAGATGCAGCAACTTGGACGGAACATTCTCACGACCGCGCTCGCGCTCGCGGTGGCTGGCTTCGCCGGCTCCGCCAGTGCGTCGATCGCGGTGATCTCCGGGAACATCACTCCCGGAGCCGCGAACACGACGTGGGGCGACGACGAGGACGAGATCATCCTCGAAGGCGCCATCTTCGTCACCGAGGACGCCACCCTGACCATCCTTCCTGGAACGATCGTGCGCGGCCAGCCGCGCACGGCCGCCGTGATGCCCGGCTCGACCGACGGCACCCCGGGCGCCCTGATCGTGGCTCAGGACGGTGAGATCTTTGCCGACGGCGATGGCGAGTCCCCGATCGTCTGGACCACGGCCGCCACCGACAACGACGACGATGGTGTCTGCGACGACGACGTCACGGTCACCTTCCCGGGCGGCGGCGAGATGCTCGGTGCCGACGGGTTCTGCGATCCGTGGGCGGTTGGCGACGTCTTCCTCGACGACGATCCGAACGGTTTCCCGCTCGCCCCGGTCGCCAAGGATGGCTCGGCGAACGTCAGCCTCTGGGGTGGCGTCGTGATCAACGGTGAGGCGCCGACCAACCTCGGCGACAACCTGATTCCCGGCATGATCGGCAAGGGTACGATCGAAGGCCTCACGATTCCGGGCTTCCCGGTGGAACTGGCCACCTACGGCGGCGAGAACGCCAACGACAGCTCGGGCTCGTTCACGTTCAACTCGGTCCGCCACGCGGGTGACGAGATCGGCGCCAACAACGAGCTGAACGGTGTGTCGCTCGGTGGCGTGGGTCGCGGCACCATCTTCAAGAACAACGAGGTCTACGTCAACTTCGACGACGGCATCGAGTGGTTCGGCGGTACGGTCGACGGCGAGAACCTCGCCGTGATCTACGCTGGCGACGACTCGATCGACATCGCCCAGGGCTACACCGGCCAGCTCCAGAACCTCTTTGGGATCTCGCAGACCTTCGACGACTTCGAGACCGGTGGTTCCTTCGGTTCGGGCTCGGGCGACAACGGTGGCGAGCTCGACGGCGACGACCTCGACGAGCGCGGCGGCGACGCCGTGATCCGCACGGAGTTCATCGACCCCGACGGTCCCGGCCCCGGCATCCCGACGGTGGGTGCCGCGGAGGGCTGCCATCCGCGTTCGAACCCGATCATCTCCAACTGGACGATCATCGGGACGGCACCGCCGGCGGGCGCCGACGTGCCGAGCTACGACACGCAGTGCACCGCCGCCGGCGTCCCCTTCGGCTGCTGCACCGGCGCGGGCACGGGTAGCTGTGACAGCGGCGACGACGGCCGGATCGACTTCCGGAACGGCTTCGTCGGTGTGGTGCAGAACTCGATGATCGTGAACACCGGTGGCCAGGCGGCCATCTCGGTGGACACGGCCCTCGACGGCTGCCCCGGCTTCGACCTGACCGCGAACATCGCGGCCGACATCACGAAGCTGGTCTGCTCGACGATCGACGACAGTGGTGCGCTCGGTGCCGACGCTCTCGCGCTCATCGCCAACGGTGACGACGAGGTGGCCGGCGTGGCCGACGACACCGTCGTGAACAGCTTCCTGTTCAACGGTCTGGTGAACGAGGACACGACCTTCGACCCGACGGGCAACGCCGACGGGAAGCTGGTCGCAGGCCTCAAGAGCGCTCCGATCGACCCGCGCCCGGCTCCGGGCTTCTCGGGTGTCCTTGGTTGTGCGGCTCCTCTCGGATCGGCCCTCGATCCGTCGGAGACCAACCGCGGCGCCTTCTTCGCGGGCGCGCCGCTCTTCACCACGCCCTGGTCGGTCCTGAACCAGGCCGGTCTGCTCGCAGACTAGTCCGGGGACTGCTCGACTCTCTCGGCTCCGGTCCGTCCGTCCAACCCGGGCGGACCGGAGCCACGCCTCGAAAAGGCAAGACGTTCTCTGTTCGCTCGACTCTTGCAGCTGTGAATCGTGCACCAACAGACCTGATGGATTCGGAACAACCTGAATCTGGGAAGGGAAGGGAAACCAAGACATGAAGATTCGATCTCTCCTCGCGACGACCTCGGCCGTGGCCCTGTTGCTGGTGGCAGCAGGCGCGCAGGCCGCCTCGGTCCAGATCGCTGGCTGGGACCACTCGCAGTACCTGGGATCCGGCGCCCCGACGCTCGACGGCGCCACCCTGGCCGACACGCTTCCGGGCAACTACTCGGCGCTCGACACGACCGGAATCAACGGTCTCGGCAACGGCTCGGAGGCCTTCGGGACGCTGTTCCTGGACGGCCAGTTCGGTTCGACCGCCATCACGGGTGGCCTCACCACGGGTGAGCTGGACCCGATCACGCCGGTCGGCGGGTCGCTCACGTCGAACGTGTTCCCCCCGGGAGCGCTCGCCTTGTTCGACAGCCTGGCGAGCCTCAACGCGGACGGCCAGAACTTCGAGAACCTGCTCAGCATGTCCTCGAACGGTGACGCGGTGGCGGTTTACAAGGCCGACGTCAGCACGACGGGTGACCTGTACGAGAACTGGACCCTCGACCTCGCTGGCTCCGTCTTCGCGGTAACCGGTTCCAGCGCCTCGGTGGGCGTCGAGTTCTCGACCGACGGCGTGAACTTCGACCCGCTCGCGTCGCTCGACCTCACCGACGTGGACGCGCCGTTCACGCGCGCGACGGTCGGTGGCGCCGGCACGATGGCCTTCTTCCGCCTCACCTTCGAGGGTGGCGGCGCGCAGGAGATCATCGACAACGTGTCGATCAGCGCCGACCTGGCCGTGCCCGAGCCGGGCGCGGTGCTCCTGTTCCTGGGTGGTGTCGCGGGTCTCTGGACCCTCGGCCGCCGCCGCGCCTAGCACTCGCTGGGCACATCCGATCGCGACCCGGGTCGCGGGCGGAAGGATCCTACGGGGCCGCCACCTTCGGGTGGCGGCCCTTTTCTTCGCGAACACCGCTCGGCCCGCGGCCCGGAACCCTGAGACGAGGGCCACGCGCTGGAGGATCGACCCCATGACGATTCGCCGACCGACGACGAGCCACGAAACCTTCTTCGGCCTCGTGCTGCCTGTCGTGCTCGCGCTGGGCTGGCTGGCGGGCGCGTCGCAGCCCGCGAGGGCCCAGCTCGGCCAACCGCTCTACCCCGAGTACCGCATCGCCGACCCGGGGGCGGCCGAGGTGACGCTCGAGAATCTCTACGAGCGGGACCGCTTCTGGCCCTTCCGCGTGCGCCTGACGCAGGACTGGAAGCCCTCGGAGGGCGGCCAGACGCTCCAGGCGCGGCGCCCGGGGGTGCTCATCCGGGTGCTCGACCCGAAGCTCGCACGCGTCGATTTCGGACGGAAGGGCGTGCATCACGTCCCGATCGAGAAGACCGATCTGGTGGAGCGCGCCAACGAGCTACGCCTCGGAAAGGCCGAGAAGAGCTCCCCGAACTTCGTGCACGTCTTCGACAACCGGCTCCTCGACGCCAGCCGTGAGGTGCTGGTCCCCTTCGTCACGCGCCGCACCGACCGCTTCGACGCCTATCTGGCCGTCCACGCCGACCCGGCGGCCGAGGGCTTCGAGGCGCTCGCCCGCGATCTCAGGCCGCTCCACGAGAGCGGACGCGTCCTCACCGTGCTCTTCCCACAGGGTGGCCACATCGACGAGAACGTGTTCTTCGCCCTGAAGGAGGCGGACTGGCCCATCACCTTCATGTTCCGCTTCCTGGCGGGCCCCTTCTCGCGTTCGGAGCTCCCGCCGTGGCTCTCGCCCCCGGCCTACATGCTCCTGACGGCCGAGGGCAAGGTGCTGCTCGAGGGCAACTGGAAGAAGGGCGCGGGCAAGAAGCTGGTGGCGGCGATGGAGGAACGCTTCCCCGCGAAGCCCAACGAGGTGACGAGCGCGCCGGGCTCCGGCGCGGCGCCGACTCCTTAGCGCAGCGGTATCGCCGTCGTGGCACGGCTCGGCACGCGGGTGCTCCCATCCACCTCGCGGGTCACGCCGAACGCCGTCCCGACATCGTTCGCGCGGGGTCAGTACGCGCGCGTCACCGTGATCGACTCG
Organism: uncultured Spirochaetales bacterium; assembly: GCA_964474935.1. GTDB lineage: Bacteria > Myxococcota_A > UBA9160 > UBA9160 > JAFDDA01 > CAYYUT01. The sequence goes on along the minus strand of CAYYUT010000024.1, from coordinate 94 downwards.
ACGTATCCGTTGTCGCGCTCGGTCTCGTAGGTCCAGCGCGCGAGCATCGGCTCCTCGGGAGCGAACTGCTTGAAGCGGCGCATCAGCTTGACCG
>CAYYUT010000023.1:0-15597 GCA_964474935.1 uncultured Spirochaetales bacterium | reverse complement strand
CCCGGGCGACGCCCTCGCCCATGTGCGCGCCGTGGTCCTGGTCACCCCAGCCGAGCGAGACGGGGTGGGCGATCGCGGGGGCGATGTCGAAGAGGCTCCGCTTCACCTGATCCGACGCCATTCCGAAGTACATGCGGACGAAGCCCGGGCCCATCACCTCTTCGTAGTAGGTGAAGGTGTCGTCGAGCGCGTCGTCGCGCCCGGGCCAGTCGTCGCGATACCAGAACTGCGACTGGATCCGCACCATCGGCCAGAACACGGCGTAGCTGGCGATGGCATCGATGGCGCGCGCGAGGCGCGGCTGGGCCTCCCAGGCGCTCCCCGGGGCCCAGGGCGCGAGCCGGCCGAAGCGATCCGGGAAGCGATGCGCGAGCCGGAGCACCAGGTTCCCGCCGAGGCTCCCCCCGGCCAGGTGGCATCGCTCGACGGCGAGGGCATCCAGGAAGGCGATCAGGGTGTCCTCGTAGAAGCGGAGGTCGTAGCTCCGGTCGGGCTTCTCGGCGTATCCGCTTCCCGGAAAATCGAGCACCAGCACGCGATGGCGGAGCGAGAGGGTCGGGACCAGACCGTCGTACTCCTCGATCCGCGAGGTGTGGCCCGGGATCAGGACGATGGGCTCGGCTCGCCGGGGTCCTTCGTCGATGTACCGGATGCGGAGCCCGAGCACCTCGAGGTCGTGTTGGGGAAAGGGGGTCTGCCGGGCCTCCAGCGGCCGGCGGGGCGCCCGGTCGTCGGGCGCACTGCAGGCCGTGAGGGCGAGGCTCGCCAGGACCAGCACGAGCACGCCCGGGAGCGCGACGCGGCTCGTCCGACACGGGAGGGTCATTCGGACCCGAAGCGCCGCCCGAGCCAGTCGATCAGCAGTCGGTTCAGCTCCTCGGGTCGCTCCTGGGGCGTCCAGTGCCCGCATCCCTCGAGCGTGTGGGTCTCGAGGTCGGGTACGAGGGCGGGCATGGCGCCGGCGAGCTCGGGACGCAGGGCCGGATCCCACTCGGCGATCACCATCAGCGAGGGGACCTCGATCCGGGCGCCGGTGAGCGCCTCGGTCGTCTGCCAGTTGCGCTCGAGGTTGCGATACCAGTTGATGCCGCCGGTGAACCCCGTGCGCGAGAAGACCGAGACATAGTGCTCGAGCTCGTCGGACGTGAGCACCGGATCACCGAAGGGCTCGATCCGATCGAGCTGACGGAACGGGTTCATGTCGCCGCCGAGCTCGGCCGCCCGCTTCATCATCTCGGCCGGCGACACGCCCGAGCGGAAGAGCTTCTCGAACACCAGGCGCACGTCGCGTGCGAGCACGGCGTCGGCGACCTCCGGTTCCTGGAACCAGAGCATGTACATGCGCTCGCTCTTGCCACAGGCGAGCGCTTCGAGGAGCGAGAGGGGCGACATCGGGGTGCGCGGCAGGTAGGGCGTGTTGACCCCCACGACGCCGGCGGTGCGGTCGGGGTGCAGGAGCGGCATGGCCCAGGCCACGAAGCCACCCCAGTCGTGGCCCACGAAGACGGCGCGCTCGATCGAGAGCGCATCGAGCAGGGCGACCACGTCTCCGGTCAGATGGTGGATGTCGTACGTATCCACCGCTTCCGGTCGGCTGCTGCCGCCGTATCCGCGCTGGTCTGGGGCCAGGGCCCGGAAGCCGGCCCCAGCGAGCACCGGCAGCTGCTTGCGCCACGAGTAGCCAAGCTCGGGGAAACCGTGCAGCAGCACCACGGCCGGGCCAGCGCCGGCCTCGTGGAGCGAGAGCTCGATGGGCGCTTCGAGGCTGCCGTCGGGGCCGGGTCTAGCCGGCAGCTGGATTGCGCGCGCCTCGGGAAACTCGCTCACGGATGTGGAGTATACATGGGGTGCCGCCTGAAACGGTGCTCCGCCTGGGTTAGTTTTGACCCTGCTGCGCCGCCGGAGGAGCCATGTCCGATTCGAGCCGCCCCACGCAACCGCGCCGAGGCCGTCGCTCCAGCGACGTCACGGAAGGTCCCGCCCGAGCCCCCGCGCGCGCGATGCTCCGGGCCGTCGGCTTCGAAGAAGAGGATTTCGGCAAGCCCCAGATCGGGATCGCCGCGGCTGCGAACGAGGTCACACCCTGCAACATGAATCTCGCGCCCCAGGCCGACATGGCCAAGCAGGGCGTGCGCGAGGCGGGTGCGGTGGGCCTCCGTTTCGACACCATCGCGGTGTCGGATGGCATCTCGATGGGGCACGAAGGCATGCACGCCTCGCTGGTGTCGCGCGAGGTCATCGCCGACTCGGTCGAGCTCGTGATGCATGCCGAGCGTTTCGATGGCCTGGTGACGTTGGCAGGATGCGACAAGAGCCTGCCCGGCATGCTCATGGCCGCGGCGAGGCTCGACGTCCCGTCGGTCTTCCTCTACGGAGGCACCATCCTCCCCGGCTGCTTCCAGGGTCGGGACGTCAGCATCCAGGACGTGTTCGAAGCGGTGGGGGCCCACGCGGCCGGCCAGATGAGCGACGCCGAGCTGCTCGAGCTCGAGCGGGTCGCCTGTCCGTCCACCGGCTCGTGCGCGGGCATGTTCACGGCGAACACGATGTCGACGGTGAGCGAGGCGATCGGTCTCGCTCTTCCCGGCTCGGCGTCGATCCCGAACCCGGACCCGCGCCGCAAGGAGCTCGCGCGCGAGACGGGCCGGGCCTGCGTCGCCGCCCTCGAGCGGGGTCTCACGCCGCGGACGATCCTCACCAAGACCGCCTTCGAGAACGCGATCGCGGCGGTGATGGAGCTCGGCGGCTCGACCAACGCGGTGCTCCATCTGCTCGCCATCGCCAACGAGGCACGCGTCGAGCTCTCGATCGACGACTTCGACCGGATCAGCCGGACCACCCCCCAGATCTGCGACCTCAAGCCCTTCGGCAAGTATCTGATGCCGCATCTCGATCGCGTGGGCGGGGTGTCGATCCTGTTCCGCGAGCTCTGCGACATCGGCTGCATGGATCCCGACGCCATGACCGTGACGGGCCGGACGCTCGGCGAGAACCTCGACGGCGTCCGCTTCCCGGAAGACCAGGACATCGTGTACCGGGCGTCCGACGCGCTGATGCCCGAGGGCGGGATCGTCATCCTCAAGGGCTCGCTCGCACCCGAGGGTGCGGTGATGAAGACCGCGGGAGGCAACCTGCGGCGCGTGGACGGCGTGGCGCGCGTGTTCGACGGCGAGCAGGGCGCCTTCGACGCGCTCACCCGGGGCGAGATCGCGAAGGGATCGGTGATCATCATCCGCAACGAGGGACCCGCGGGCGGCCCCGGCATGCGCGAGATGCTCGCCGTGACGGCCGCCGTGAAGGGGGCCGGGCTCGGGGCCGACGTGGCCCTGGTGACCGACGGGCGCTTCTCGGGAGCCACCCATGGCTACTGCGTCGCGCACGTCGCGCCCGAGGCCGTCCACGGTGGGCCGATCTCGCTGGTGCGCGACGGTGATCGGATCCTGGTCGATCCGGGCGAGCGCCGTCTCGACCTCGCCGTCGCGCCCGCCGAGCTCGAGCGCCGACGCGAGACCTGGAGCGTGCCGACGCCCCGATACGACCGCGGTGCGCTCGCCAAGTACGCGAAGCTCGTGCAGAGTGCGAGCCGCGGCGCGGTCTGTGGCTGACGCCGAACCGGTCGTCGCGCACTGGTGCGGGGCGCTCGACGAGCGTCCGGACACCCTCGACCTGTATGGGCGCGTACGGAGTGGCCTCTTCCCGTGGCTGCTCGACAGCGCGTTCGACGCATCGCCGATGTCGCGCTTCTCGTTCCTGGGGTGCGACCCGTACGCGGTGCTCCGGATCCGCGGTCGCCGCTGCATGCTGGACGTGCGGAGGTCGCCCTGGGAGGGGCTGACGCCCGGCCGGCGAGTCTGGAACGGCGACGCGCTCGAGGCGCTGCGCGCCTGGACGCCGCGGCTCGACGTCGGAGCCGAGCCTGCGCCGCTCCCCTTCGTCGGGGGGGCCGGCGGGTGGCTGGGCTACGACCTGGCGGCCGAGCTCGAGCCGATCGACCTCGGGGGGCGCGACGACCACGGGCTGCCCGACGCGATGTGGCTGCTCTGTGACCGGCTGCTGGCCATCGACCATGCCACCGCGACGGTTCATGCCAGTGGTCTCGGCTTCGGATCCGATCGCGCCCAGGCGTTGCAGCGTGCGCGTGACGCCGCACAGCAGCTAGCCGCCCGCCTCGGTCCGCCGGCGGCGGGGTCGGGCGACGATGCGCGGGCGAGGTCCGTGCGCTCGCGGGCCCGACTCGCGCACGACGCACGGTCCTACGGTCGCCAGGTCGAGGCGGTGAAGCAGCGCATTGCGGCCGGCGACGTCTATCAAGCCTGCCTCACCCATCGCATCGATCTGGCCCGTGAGCCGGGGGCCGACTGGGATCCGTGGACCCTCTACCGTCGCATCCGCCAGGCGACCCCAGCGCCCTTCGGAGCCTGCCTCGAGCTGCCCGAGGCGGCGATCCTGACGAGCTCGCCCGAGCGCTTTCTCCGACTCGACCGGGAGGGTGCGGTGGAGGCCCGTCCCATCAAGGGAACCCGACCGCGCGGGGCGAGCCCCGTCGGCGACGCCGCGCTGCGCGATGCGCTCGAGGCGTCCGAGAAGGACCGCGCCGAGAACCTGATGATCGTCGACCTGTACCGGAACGATCTCGGACGGGTCTGCGAGCCGGGCAGCACCGAGGTGCCCGAGCTCTTCCGGGTCGAGCCCCATCCGACCGTACACCAGCTCGTGTCGACCGTGCGCGGAAGGCTGGCCCGGGGACGCGACGCGCTCGATCTGGTGCGCGCCGCCTTCCCGCCCGGCTCGATGACCGGCGCCCCGAAGCTGGCGGCGATGGCGATCCTGGCCGGTCTCGAGCCGATCAGCCGCGGTCCCTATGCCGGCGCGCTCGGCTATCTCGATGCCGGCGGGGCCATGGAGCTCGCCGTGGTGATCCGTACCGCCATCGTGCAGGGGGAGCGCGCCTGGGTGCACACGGGTGGGGGCATCGTGGCCGACTCCGAGCCCGAGGCCGAGTATCGCGAGACCCTCGACAAGGCCGTCGCGCTCCTCGCCGCGTTCGGCGCGGAATTCGAGGAGACCGAGCGTGCGGCCGAGCCACTCGCCGCGGCCGGAGCCCAGCCGTGAGCAGCGCCGGAGATCCCACGGCGCCTCGCTCCACTTCGCGCACCGCCGCGCCCGATGCACGCCGGCTGCTCTGGGTGGACGCCGCGCCCGAGCCCTTCCTCGAAGCCATCCTGGAAGCGGTGGCCGCCGAGGCCGACCGGGCGGGCGATCTCGAGGGCGTGGCCCGGCTCCTCGATCGCGGGGGCTACGACGTCGCCCTCGTCGACATCGCCAGCCTGGCTCCTTCGAGCGCGGCCGGCATCGCCCAGCTCGCGGCCCTGGCGCCCGAGCTCCCGATCCTCGCGCTGGCGCCCGATCACGACGAGGCCGTGGCGGTCGCGAGCCTCCAACAGGGCGCCCAGGAGTGCCTGGTGCGGGGCGACTTCGATGCGCGGGGCCTCGACCGCACCATCCGCCATGCCACCGAACGCCACCGGATCCTGCGCGAGCTCGACGCGGCGCTCGAGCGAGAGCAGTACCTCGCCACCCACGATCCTCTGACGGCGCTTCCCAACCGGATGCTCTTCTACGATCGCGTCGCCCAGGCCATCGCACTCGCGAGCCGCTACGACTCGACCCTGGCCCTGCTCTTCGTGGATCTCGACGGCTTCAAGCCGGTCAACGATCGCCTCGGTCATGCGGTCGGCGATCGGGTGCTGCAGCAGGTGGCGCGACGGCTCGAGGCGGCCGTACGTCGCAGCGACACGGTGGCGCGGATCGGTGGAGACGAGTTCGCGGTCCTGCTCACCCAGATCGCCGAGCCCCACAACGCCGAGAAGGTGGCCGAGAGCATCCTCGCCTCGATCGGGCGCCCCTTCGACCTCGAGGGCGAGGCGCACCGCCTCGGGGCCAGCATCGGGATCGCGATCTTCCCGCGGGACGGTGGCACCGCCGACACGCTCGTGCGTCACGCCGACACGGCGATGTACCAGGCCAAGAAGCGGGGTGGGCACGCCGTCGTCTTCTTCGATCCGGCCTTCTCGGCCTGATCCGGCGCGGTGCTCAGAACTCCACGATGAACTGGGTGTAGGCGTAGTCCGAATCGCCCTGGCCGTTGTTGCCCGGGACGTTCTCGACGAAGCCCCCGGCGAAGAGATGGGCCCAGCCCGCCTCGAGCTTGAGGTTTCCGGGCAGGATCGTCCAGCGTGCGCGCACCTCGAACAGGGATCCGACGAAGCGGCCGGAGTCGCCCGTCGGGTCCTGGAGTCCGAAGACGCTCGCATTGCCCTTGCCTTCCGCCAGCCAGAACGCCCGGTAGGCGACCATCAGCTCGCTCCGTTCGCCCGGGCGCACGATCACCCGTCCGCCCGGGGTGAGCAGGTTGGCTCGGACGAACGGGCCGAAGATGCCGGTGGGTCCGAGCTCGAAGCGTCGCGATCCGAACAGGGTGTCGAAGCGCCCACTGTCTCCGTCGGTCGGGTCGTCGTCGCCGCTGGCGTAGTCGAACTGGGCGACGAAGCGGGGGTGCCACGGGATCGGCGCCGTGTAGCCGACCGAGGCGTGGTGGAAGTGGGCGAAGTGATCGAGATCCTGGTTCGTGGTGGTGTTGGCGCGCACCTCACCGACCTGGACGACGTTCTCGAGCTGGACGTCGATCCGGCCCGGCGCCGGGCGGCGATGGATCCGGAAGCCCGGCGTGACGATCTCGCGCTGACGCGTCAGCAGCTCCGACGAATCGTCCTCGTCGAGACCGAAGGCGTAGAGCTCGAGAGTGCTCTCCCAGGGCATCGATGCCTCGTAGAAGAGGCCCCAGAAGCGACGCCGGAAGCTCTCCTCGTCGACCTCGATCTGGTTGTCGGCGAGTCGGCCCCGGCGGGTCGGGAGACGCTGGATCGGGAGCAGATAGAAGGCGCGGAGACGATGCCCCTCGAAGGGTTCGATCTCGGCTTCGAGCCCGGTGTGTGCGTTGATGGTGTTCCGGAACCGGTTTCGTGAGACGAAGCGACGACTCCCGACGTCCAGGGTGAGACGCCCGCCGCGCAGACGGAACGGACGGGCACCCGGCGCCTCGCCGCGCGCCTCCACGTAGGCCTGGAGCAGCTCGGTGGCGTTCACGATGCCCGTGTCCAGCGGTGTGCCCGAATCGTCGAGCTGACTGCGCGCGTCGAGGAGCTCGGCTCCGCAGCGAAGCCAGGCGTTCGGCGTCCAGCGCGCATGGACCGAGGTCTTGAAGACAAGGATCTGGTCGCTGCCGGACAGCGCTCCTCGGAACTGATCGTGCACGAACTCGAAGCGGGAACGGTGCCAGACGTCGATCTCGAGCGACTCGGGCAGCCCGAGCGCCTCGTCGAGACGGAAGGGCTCGCTGGCGTGGGCAGTTGCGGCGAGCAGGCACCCCGCAGCGAGCAGCGCCCGGCCGATGCCTCGCGCTGCGCGGAGCGGTCCGGAGCGTCGTGCGACGGGACGCCGCACGCTCATCGGGCGTTCGGGAAGAACGCCTGCTCCCCTTCGAGCCGGAATCCTGCGATGGCGGCCTGGCCCGGCTCGGACGTCAGCCAGTCGATGAGGGCTCGCCCCTCGCGCGCCTTCACGTGGGGATGACGTTCGGGATTCACCAGGATGACTCCGTACGGGTTCCACAGGGGCGGCTCGTCCTCGACGAGGATCGTGAGTCCGCGCTTGCTCGCGAAGCGCAGCCAGGTACCGCGATCGGCCAGGGTGTAGGCGCCCATGCCGCGCGCGGTGTTGAGGGTCGCGCCCATGCCCGAGCCGGTCTCACGATACCAATCTCCGCTCGCCGGTCGCGGATCGATCCCAGCCAGCTCCCAGAGCGCCAGCTCCTTCTTGTGGGTGCCGCTGTCGTCGCCCCGCGACGCGAAGGGCGCCCGCGCCTCGGCGATCCGGCGTAGTGCCCCGGCGACGTCGCCCGAGCCCGATACGGCGGCCGGATCGTCCTCGGGTCCGACCAGCACGAAGTCGTTGTACATCACGTCGTGGCGTGAGACGCCGAAGCCGGCGGCCACGAAGGCATCCTCGGAAGGGCGGTGGTGCACGAGGAGCACGTCGGCATCGCCGTTCTCGCCGAGGCGCAGGGCCTGGCCCGTCCCGACCGCGACCACCCGGATGGCGATCCCCGTCTCGTCTCGGAAGAGCGGCAGGATCTCGGCGAGCAGACCCGAGTTCTCGGTCGACGTCGTGGACGCCAGCACGATGAACCGATCGCCCTCGGTCGCCGCCGGCACGACGCACACCCCGAGCAGGACGACGAAGACGATCAGGTGCGTCGCGGCGTCAAGAGCTTGCCGCATAGGAACGCGCGGGCCTCCTGGCTGGTCGGGCTCTCGAAGAACGCCCCCGCCGGAGCATGCTCCACGCAGCGGCCTCCGAAGAGGAAGACGACCTCGTCGGCGAGGCGCTGGGCCTGACCGAGGTCGTGGGTGGTCATCACGATCTTGGTACCGGACGCCTCGACGTCGCGCAGCAGGGCTTCCACCGCGAGGGTCGCCACCGGGTCGAGGCTCGCCGTCGGCTCGTCGAGGAAGAGGACCTCGGGCTCGAGGATCCAGGCCCGGGCGATGGCCAGGCGCTGCTGCTCGCCGCCGCTCAGGGTGCGGGCCGGCTGCCGGGCCAGGCGCGCGAGACCGGCGCGCCCGAGCGCCCCGGCCACCGTCGATGCGCGCCGGGCGCGCGGAACGCCCGCCACCGAGAGCGCGTAACGGAGATTCGCCGCGACACTCCGCCGGAGCAGGACGGGATGCTGGAAGACCATGGCCTGGGCCGCCCGCAGGCGGCGTCCCTCCGGCAGCGCCCACTCGATCCGCCCCTCGGTCGGAGCGACGAGCCCATGCAGGATGCGCAGGAGCAGGCTCTTGCCGGCGCCGTTCGGCCCGAGCACCAGCGTCTTGCCGCGCGCTCCGAGCACGAGGTCGACGTCGGCGAGCAGACGTCGACCGCCGATCCGGAATCCGACTTCCCGCAGGCGGACGGGCAGGATCCGGCTGCGCATCAGGCGACGACCCCTGCCATCCGCTGGGACGTCGCGCGTCCGAGCGAGGCGACCAGATTGACGAGCAATGCGATCCCGAGGAGCACCACGCCGAGCGCCAGGGCGAGCGCGAGGTCTCCTCGACTCGTCTCGAGCGCGATGGCGGTGGTCATGACCCGGGTGAGGTGGGCGATGTTCCCGCCCACGATCAGCACCGCCCCCACCTCCGAGATCGCTCGGCCGAAGCCGGCGAGCAGCGCGACCCAGAGCGAGAAGCGTCCGTCCCAGAGGAGCGTCGCGACCCGACGCATCCGGCCCACGCCGAGCGAACGCAGCTGCTCCGAGTATTCCGCTTCGAGGTCCATCACCGTCTGCGCGGTGAACGACGCCACGATCGGGACGATCAGGATCACCTGGGCCACGATCATCGCCTGGGGGGTGAAGAGGATGCCGAGCGTTCCGAGAGGACCGGAGCGCGACAAGAGCAGGTACACGCAGAGCCCCACCACGACCGGAGGCAGGCTCATCAGCGAGGTGAGAACGGCGACCACCACGCCACGACCCGGGAAGCGCGAGACCCCGAGCAGGCCGCCGAGGGGCAGGGCGAGCAGTGATCCGAGCGCCACCGAGGAGCCGCTCACGAACAACGAGAGACGGATGATCTCGACCAGCTCGGGGTCGGCGCTCCAGACGAGCCGGAGGGCCAGCGAGAGCGGATGCTCGGACTCTTCCAACGACGCGCTCCTCGATGCGAGCGGCCGAGTATGCAACAGATGGGTGGTCGCTTCCGCCGTGGTCCCGGGCGCCCGGGCTGCGGGTCCGCGGGCTCGTGTGACCACGAACCGCTGGCTGCGGCGGCACGCCCGCGAACCGGCTCCGGCACCTTCCCGGACATGGCCTGGGCCGGTGCTGTGCCCGTCCCGGTGGCGTCAGCGTGCGCCGAGACGCTTGCGGAGCCCCTGCAGCGCATCGTTCGCGATCCAGCGGAAGGCGATCGCGAGGGCGGGCTCGAAGACCCGCCGGAAGCCCTTCAGGCGCAGGTCGGCGTCGTAGATAAGCCGGGTGCCGTGCGGCGACTCCTCGCAGGTGATCTCGTCGAGCGAGATCACGTCGTCGTTCTCGGCGCGGAATACGACGCGCGTGTGCGGCTCGAAACGCACGATCTCGTAGCGCAGGGGAACCTTGCGACCGAAGAACGAGGCCACCACGTCGAACGAGGTGCCGGGCCCGATCGGTCCGTCGGTGATCTTCCGTGAGGAATCGACGCCCGGATCCCAGTCGGCGACGTTCGTGAAGTCGGCCATGAAGTCGAACACGGTCTTCGAGGAGCCGGGCACCTCGAGGCTCTTGACGTAACGGGGCATGGTCCTCTCCTCCAGAAACAGAGCGCTGTTCGAAGGTACATGCTGGGCCTGCCCGGTCGAGAGCGCGCGTCGGACGCCCGTCCGCGGGCCCGGCAGGGCCGTCGGCCCCGCCCGTCAGTCCGGACGCCGTCCGGTCAGAAGCGTCCCGATCGCAGGAACCCGTAGGCCAGCAGGAGATAGCCGCCCGCGGCCAGCCCGAACCCGATGCCTCCCAGGATCACGCTCGCGGGAATCCCGTAGAGCGCCGGACCCTCGCCGTGGCCGACCAGCCAGGCCGACCCGATCAGCAGGGCCGAGACAAGTGCCGCGAGCGCGAGGCGGTTGGCCGATCTCGCGCGCTCACGGATGGATCGCTCCATCCCCGTCACCTCGACACGAACTCCGAGCTCTCCGCGGGCGAGATCGCCGAGCGACCGCGAGAGATCACGGGGCAGGCGCTCGGCGAGCTCGACGTAGCCCCGGGCGGTGCGGACGAGATCGCGTGTCAGGTAACGGGGGTCGGAGAGGCGCTGCAGATAGAGCTTGAGCGCGAAGGGCCGGATCGCGTCGATCGGGTCGAGCGACGGGTCGAGGTCGCGCGCCATGCCTTCCACCGTCGCCATGGCCTTGCCGATCAGGAGCAGCTCGGGGGGCACCTTCACGCGATGCCGCGCCAGCGCCTCGAAGAGCTGGGTGATCAGGGTCGAGATGTCGATCTCGCCGATCGGGACCGCGTAGTAGTACTGGATCAGCTCGCGCAGGTCGCGGTGCAGCGCCGCGCGGTCGACGTCGTCGTCCACGAGCTCCATCTTCCGGAAGAGACGGATGATCTTGTCCGGGTCGCGGAGCAGGATCCCGACGATCATCTCGAGCAGATGGTCGAGCATCTCGCGGTCGAGCTGTCCCATCATGCCCATGTCGATCGGGGCGAAGCGGTGGTCCGGGAGCACGAAGATGTTCCCGGGATGCGGGTCGGCGTGGAAGAACCCGTGGATGAAGACCTGCTCCATCACGAAGTCGACGCCCTGACGAGCCAGCCGCTTCCGATCGAGCCCGGCCGCTTCGAGCGCCGGCAGATCCGTGGCCTTGATCCCGTCGATGAACTCGACCGTCAGGATCTCCTCGGTCGAGAGGCCGGTGTGGACCTGCGGAACGTGGACGTGCGCGTGCCCGGCGAAGTTGCGCGCGAACCGCTGGTAGTTCTGGGCCTCGTTGCGGAGATCGATCTCGAGGGTGATCGAGCGCCGGAACTCCTCGGCCAGGGCGCGCGGTGCGTACTGCCGGCTCTCGGGGATGTTCTCCTCGATCAGGGTGGCCAGACCGAGCAGGATGTCGAGGTCGGTGGCGATGATCTCGGCCAGGCCGGGCCGGCGCACCTTCACCACCACCTCCTCGCCCGTCCGCAGCTTCGCCCGGTGCACCTGTGCGATCGATGCGGCGGCGAGCGGGGTCGTGTCGAAGTCCGCGAAGCGGGTCTCGATCGATCCGCCGAGCTCGCGCTCGATCGTCTGGCGCGCCTGCTCGCCCGGGAACGGAGGGACGTCGTCCTGGAGCTTCCTCAGCTCGTGGATCACGTCGAGCGGGATCAGATCGGGTCGCGTCGCCAGGATCTGTCCGAACTTGATGAAGGTGGGGCCGAGCTCCTCGAGCGCGAGTCGTACCCGCTCGCCCGTCGTGAAGCGGATCAGCTCGCGGCGCTTCCGGCGGGATCGGAAGGCGTTGGTGAGCCGCTCGGCCGTGGTCTCGAGCTGCATGCGCGCCAGCCAGTCGCCCCAGCCGTACTGGATCGCGACCGAGAGGATCTCGCGCACGCGGGCGAGGTTCTTGTAGGCCTGGGGCAGACGCAGGAGCGTGCCGACGTTCATCGAGGCTCCTCGGGGCCAGGCTCGGGCGGCGCCTCGGGTCCCGGCCTACCGCGCTCCGCCAGCTCCTCGATCCGGGCGAGACGGGCCTCGATCGCATCGAGCCGGGCGACCAGGTCGTCGTGGAGGGACGGCGCGGCGAGCCCCGACACCTGCTCGCGGAGCCGTTCGATCCCGCGGCTCAACGGCTCGACGAAGCCGCTCTCGACCGCGCGCAGCGTGCGGCCGATGGCCTCGCCGACGCCGGCCTCGATCGCCTCGGCCTCCTCGGCCGACAGATCGCCCCGATCGACGAGCTCGCGGAGCACGCGTCGGGCGTCGTCCCGGACCGAGCCGGCTCCGCGCACGACCCAGCGCGCGACCACCTCGGGGTCGATCACCGCCCGCTCGCCGCGCTTCGGGTCGTCGCTAGCGCCATGCGAAGACCGGCTGCTCGAAGTGGGCCACCCGGGTCTCGCGCCCGGCCAGCAGCACCTCGCGAACCTGGAACAGGATGGCGGCGGTCGGCGCATGGATGTGGGTGCCGAGCAGCGGCACCGAGATCACCGGCCGCTCGCTCTCGGGGATCGTTCGCAGCCGCGGCACCTCCGGCTTCTCGAGCTCGGCCAGCGGGACGCAATGCGCTTCGGCCACCTCTCCCGGGTCGGGGCGGAGCACGCGCCGGCCCCCGGCCCAGACCACCACCGGGGTGATGACGAAGCCGGAGCGGGTCGGGTAGTCGTCGAGCGCGCCGAGGACATCGGTGCGCCGGAGCTCGAGTCCGAGCTCCGCGTGGAGCTCGCGGAGCGCGGCCACCTCGGCCGATTCGCCCGGGTCGAGGCGACCGCCCGGGAGCGCCCACTGTCCGCCGTGCCGACGGAGGCCCGAGGCCCGTCGGGTGATGAGGAAGCTCTCGCGGCCGTCCGGACCGTGGGTGATGGTGACGGCCACGGCAGCCGCGCGACGCTCGTCGAGCGGCATCGCGCGGCGTTCGAACCCGGCGAGGCGCCGAGACAACCGATCCCGGAAGGCCGCTCCCTCGCCGCCGTCGAGGCGCCCGCTCGCACACGTCACGTCGCGAGTCCTCCGTTCACGGCGATCACCTGGCCGGTGACGTACGCCGCGTCCGGCGAGCAGAGGAACGAGACCACCGATGCCACCTCGTCGCTCCGGCCCGCGCGGGCGAGCGGGATGCGGGCCACGATCTCGTCGCGCGGGACGCGGGCGGTGAGCTCGGTCTCGATCAGACCCGGAGCGACGGCATTCACCCGGATGCCACGTCGGCCGTACTCGAGCGCCGCCGTCTTCGTGAGACCGACGAGGCCGGCCTTCGCGGCCGAGTAGTTCGCCTGTCCCGGATTGCCGCTCGCCGCGGCGACGGAGGCGATGTTCACGATGGCTCCGGAGCGCGTGCGCAGCATGCCTCGGAGCGCGGCGCGCATGATGCGGAAGGGGCCCGAGAGGTTGGTGCCGACAACGAGGTCCCACGCCTCGTCGCAGAGCCGCGGAATCAGCGCATCGCGGGTCGTGCCCGCAATGTTCGCAAGGACTGCGAGAGGGCCGTCCTGTTCGAGGGCCGGCTCGAGCACCCGAGCGACGTCGGCCGCCGAGGCGACGTCGAAAGGCAGGAGGCGGGCTGCGCCGCCCTCGTCCTGGATCACGTCGAGGAGTGTCTTGGCCTCGTCGTCGCGCTCGCGGTAGTTGATCCAGACCCGGTAGCCGTCGCGGGCGAGGCGTCGCGCGATGGCGGCGCCGATCCCGCGGCTCGCGCCCGTGACGAGTGCCTGGCCCGCGCATCCCGGAGGCCGCTGGCGCAGGCTCTCGAGCGATCCCCGCTCGGAGCGATCGGGCGCATGCGGTTCGCTCAAGGGGGCCTCCTCTCGGTTCACGACGCACTGCTAAGATGCGCGAAAGGATGTCGTCTCACCACTCTGCAGAACGCTCGTCGCGTCCCGGTGACGCCGACGCCGGCCAACCGGTCGCAGAAGCGGAGCGGCTCGCGGGAGTGGAGCGGAGACGCGTGCTGCTCGCTTCCGGCATCGAGCTCGCGCTCCTCGACTTCGGCGGCGACGGGCCGCTCGCCTTCCTCCACCACGCCAACGGCTTCTGCGCGGCCACGCTCGCCCTGGTGGCCGAGGGGCTCTCCGACCGGTTCCGGGTGGTCGCGATGGACGCGCGCGGCCACGGTGCTTCGAGCAAGCCCCCGGCCGACACCGCCTACGCCTGGTCGGTCTTCGGAGCCGATCTGGCCGAGGCCGCGGGCCGGGTGGCTCGCGAGCTCGATCGGCCCCGCGTGGCGCTCGGCGTCGGCCACAGCTTCGGTGGTACGGCCACTCTCGCCGCCGCCGCCCGTTCCCCCGCGCTCTTCGAGCGCCTGGTGTGCGTCGATCCGGTGATCCTTCCGCCGGCCCCTCCCAGGGCGGGTCCCGCGAGCGAAGCGGGCCACCGCCTCCGCGAGGGCGCCCTCCGCCGGCGCCGGAGCTGGCCCTCGCGCGACGAGGCCAGAGCCCATCTGCAGTGCCGTTCGCTCTTCGCCCGTTTCGAGCCTCGCGCGCTCGACCTCTACATCGCCTTCGGTCTCGAAGACCTGCCCGAGGGCGGCGTGGGCCTGTGCTGCCCGCCGGAGGTCGAGGCCGCGATCTTCGCCGGTGGGGACCACGATCTCCCCGAACGGGTCGCGGGGCTCGAGACGCCCACCCTCCTGCTCTGGGCCCGTCGGGGGAACTTCGCCCGGGCGACCTACGAGGCGCTCGCGACGCGCATGTCTCGGGCCACGGTCGAGGACCTCGAGGCCGGACACCTCGCGCCGATGGAGGAGCCGGGCGTGGTGCTCGCTGCGATCGATCGCTTCCTGGCGACGGTCTGAGGGCTCAGCGCTCGATCGGATAGCCGCGTGTGCTCCAGCCACGCCAGCCTTCCGCCATCGACACCACCTGCTCGAAGCCCATCACGAGCAGGCTGCGCGCCGCGAGCACGCTCCGATGCCCGCCGCCGCAGTACAGGACGAGCTTGCGCTGTCGGTCGGCCCACCACGGATCGCGCTTGGGGTGCGCGAGGTCGGCCTTCACCTCGAGGAAGCCGCGCGGGGAGGGCCGGGCGCCCGGGACGTGGCCGGCCTCGAACTCGTCGGGCTCTCGCACGTCGACGAAGTGCCAGCCCTCGCGATCGGGCGCCTCGAACCGGCGGTGTGCTTCCTCGGGCGAGATCTCGACCACGCGCTCGAGGGCTTCGGCGACGAGGTCGGCAAGGCTGCGTCCGTCGGCCATGCCGGCTGGGTAGCTCGGCGCCGGCGGCGACCGCAAGCGGCGGTTTCGCTCGCGCACGTTTCCAGGCATGCTGGGCAGCCGCGAGGAGGACCTGGTGGACGATTTGTTTCGGATCGAAGGCAAGGTGGCCC